>NZ_JBEYKR010000101.1:0-26384 GCF_040703535.1 Streptomyces sp. NPDC007346 | reverse complement strand
TCGCGCTCGACCATCGACAGGAACGACTGCAGCTCCAGGTCCGGGTTGCTGCAGGGCACGTTCTTTTCGCTGCTCATGGCGTACACGCGGTTGTATCGTTCCTCTCCCGCTGTCTCAACTGGGTGGGTCGGACTTGACACTAAAGTGCATGATCGTGCAACCTTCTGGATATCCGTGCCGTCCCCTGGCGCTCCGTCAGGGAGATGTCGTTGCTTGCGCGATCAATTATCTGGAGCCTGCGCATGGCTGATCCCGTGAAGATCAAGATCTGGTCCGACTACGTCTGCCCCTTCTGCATGCTGGCCGAGGGCCCCCTCGAAGAGGCGGTCAAGGACGTCGGCGTCGACGTGGAAGTCGAGTGGATGCCGTTCGAGCTGCGCCCCCACCCCCAGCCCACCCTGCGGCCGGAGGACGAGTACCTGCCCGCCATCTGGGAGAGGGCCGTCTACCCCATGGCCCGCCGCCTGGGGGTCGACATCACGCTCCCCACCGTCTCTCCCCAGCCCTACACCGCCCTCGCCTTCGAGGGCTACCAGTACGCGGCCGAGCAGGGCCTGGGCACCGCCTACACCCAGCGGATGTTCCGCGCCTTCTTCCAGGAGAGCCAGGACCTGGGGGAGACCGACGTCCTGACCGCCCTGGCCGGCGAGATCGGCCTGGACGAAGCCGGGTTCCGGAAGGCGCTGGAGGACGGCACCTACCGCGCCCGGCACCAGGAGGCCCTGCGGGAGGCGGCCGCCCATCAGGTGCAGGTGGTCCCCACCATGCTCATCGGCGACACCCGGATCGAAGGCGTCCCGAACCCCGTCCAGTTGCGCAAGGCGCTCCTGGACGCACAGGCCCAGCAGGCGGAGGACGCCGGTTACGGCGCCGCCTGCGGTATCGACGGGAACTGCTGAGATGAGTGACACCCATCCCGCCCTCGCCGCCGGCCGGTTCGCGGGGCTGGAGCTGCGCAACAGATTCGCCCTCGCCCCCATGACCCGGATCTCCGCGACCGAGGACGGCCGCGCCACCGAGGAGATGGCCGCGTACTACACGGCCTTCGCCGAGGGCGGTTTCGGGCTCCTGATCACCGAGGGGACCTACACCGACCAGGCCTTCAGCCAGGGCTACCTGCACCAGCCCGGCATCACGGACGAGGCCCAGGCGGCCTCCTGGCGCCCCGTCGTCGACGGGGCGCACGCCGCCGGGGCGCGTGTCGTCCTCCAGCTGATGCACGCCGGGGCCCTCGCGCAGGGCAACCGGTTCCGCGACCGCACCGCGGGCCCCTCGGCGGTGCAGCCGATGGGCGAGCAGCTGGACAAGTACCGCGGCGGCGGCCCCTGGCCCCTGCCCCTGGAGATGACCCGCGGCCAGATCGCCGAGGCCGTCGACGGCTTCGCCACCGCCGCGGTCCGCGCCCGCGACGCCGGCTTCGACGGCGTGGAGATCCACGCGGCCAACGGCTATCTGCTCGACCAGTTCCTGACGCCGTACACCAATCTGCGCACCGACGAGTACGGCGGGAGCGCCGAGGAGCGCCTGCGGCTCGTGCGGGAGGTGACGGCCGAGGTCAAGGGCGCGACCGGGCCCGGCTTCACGGTCGGTGTCCGCTTCTCCCAGGGGAAGATCAACAACTTCTCCTGGCGCTGGCCGGGAGGGGACGCGGAGGCGACCGCCGTCTTCACGGCGGCGACCGCGGCCGGGGCCGACTACCTGCACATCGCGGGCAGCGCGCGCGACTGGCTCCCGGACGGGCCGACGCTGCCCGCGCTCGCCCGGAGGGTCACCGGACTCCCCGTCATCGCCAACGGCGGGCTGCACGAGGGCGCGGTGGCGCGGCGCGTCCTGGACGAGGGGCACGCCGACGTCCTGGCGGTCGGGACGGGCGCGCTGGCCAACCCCGACCTGCCGCGCAGGGTGGCCGCAGGGGAGGCGCCGGCGGCGTTCGATCCGCGGGTGCTGGAGCCGCTGGCGAACCTGGCCAGCGCCCAGGCGCACGCCAACGCTTGACACTGGTTATATGCACATGCAAGATTAGTGTCCTCGGGTCAAGTCGCCGGCGGCGATTTGCGGGAAACTTTCGCTTGCATGTGCAGGCAATGGACGATCAGGTAACTCGGGAGACGAACTGCTCATGAGCACACATGGAAGCGAACTGATGGAGTACGTCCACGAAGCGATCCGGCTCAGCCGCGAGCACGTCGCCCAGGGCGGTATCCCCTTCTCCGGCGTGATCGTGGGCAGCGGGCGGATCCTGGGGACCGGCTTCAACCGGGTCCGCGAGGACAACGACCCCACCGCCCACGCCGAGGTCGTCGCCCTCAGGGAGGCCACCGCCCGGCACGGGCTGCGGGCCGTGGCGGGAGCCACCCTGATCGCCTCCGGTGAACCCTGCGCCCTGTGCTACCTCGCGGCGCGCTACGCCGGCATCGGCCATGTGGTGCACGCCGCCGACCGCAGGACCGCCGCCCGGTACGGCTTCGACTACACGAGCACGTACACGCTCTTCGCCGAGGACCCCGCGGACTGGCCCGTCAAGGTCACGGCCCTGCACCTCCCCGAGGCCGAGCAGCCGTTCCAGGACTTCCTCACCATGAGCAGGGCCCGTCCCTGATCCGACCGGCCCTGATCCGACCGCCCCTGACCTGACCCGACCTGACCGGGGCTCCCGCCCCACCGCGTCGTCGTACACCGCCTTCACCCGCGCTCCTCCCCACTCCCCGTCATCGTCATCCACCGCACGGAAGGACCCGTCATGCACTGGCTCTACCTCGCCATCGCCGTCGCCTTCGAGATCGCCGTCGCCATCGCCGCCGGAAAGGCCGAGGGCTTCAAGAACCGCAAGTGGACCGCCATCACCCTGGCCAGCGGTGCGGCCGCGACCTTCTTCCTCAGCAAGGCCCTGCTGACCTTCGACGTCGGCGTCGGCTACGCCCTGTGGACGTCCGTCGCGGGCGTCGGTATCACCATCCTCGGCGCGCTGTTCTTCGGCCAGCGTCTGAACTGGAACAAGGCGATCGGCATCATCCTCGTCATCGGTGGCGTCGTCGGCCTTCAGCTGAGCGGTTCCGCCTGAGCCCGGTGAGCATCCCCCGGCCGCGCACGCGGCGCCCCTCGCACACCACCTGACGACACCTCTGAGAGAGGACTCATCTCCCATGTCCAACGCGGTCAAGAACCCCACCAACGCCTGGCTCTCGCTCCTGCTCGCCGGAGTCTTCGAGATCGGATACGCGCTCGCCGTCGGCGGCAGCGAAGGCTTCACCCGCCTGACCTGGTCCCTGGTCGCCGTGGTGTTCTTCCTGCTGACGCTCTACGCACTGAGCCTGGCCCTCCGCACGATCGAGGTGAGCATCGGCTACGCGGTCTGGGCGGGTATCGGCGCGGTCGGCGCCGCCGTCCTGGGCCCGGTCTTCTTCGACGAGACCCTCACCCTGGCCAAGGGCCTCTGGCTGACGGTCATCATCGTCGGCGTCATCTGGCTCAAGCTCGCCGACCGCACGAAGCCCGAGGCACCCGTCTCCACGCCGGCGTCCGAGCAGATCGCGGAGCGTCCCGGCGCGCTGCAGGTCTGATCGGCTCCGACGTTGCGCGACAGTACGCCCCAGGCGCCTGCTGCCCTTCCCGACAAGGGCAGCAGGCGCCTGGGGCGCACCCCGTACGCCGTCACGTCGCGGTTCTGCCGCCGTCCACCGCGAGGGCGGTCCCGGTGGTGAAGGACGAGGCGTCCGAGCAGAGCCAGGCCGCCGCGCGGGCGATCTCGGCCGGATCGGCGAGACGCTGCTGGATCGCCTTGCCGCCGAAGCGGGAGCGCACGGCGGGACCGGCCGCGCGCAGACCGTCCATCATCTCCGTGTCGGTGCTGCCGACCACGAGGGCGTTGACGCGGATGCCGTGCTCGCCGTACTCGGCGGCCGCGGCCCTGGTGAGGCCGAGGACCGCGTGCTTCGCGGCCACGTAGGGCGCCGACGCGGCGGTGGCGCGTACGCCCGCGACGCTGGAGGTGTTGACGACCGAGCCGGCGCCGGCCTCCAGCATGGCGGGGATCTGGGCGCGCAGACAGTTCCACACGCCGCGCAGGTTGACGTCCATGGTGCGGTCGAAGACGTCGTCGGACAGTTCGTGCAGTACGGTTCCGGCGCTGGCGTAACCGGCGTTGTTGAACGCGCAGTCGAGCCCGCCGAACCGGTCGACCGCCGTGGCGACGGCGAGTTCCATGTCCGCGTGGCGGGTGACGTCGCCCGGTACGGCCACGGCCCGGCCGCCGTCCTTCCGGATGCGCTCGGCCGCCTCCTCGACCAGGCCGGCCCGGCGGGCCACGAGCACGACGGCCGCCCCTTCGGCGGCGAAGTGCTGGGCCGCGGCGGCGCCGATCCCGCTGGAGGCGCCGGTGATGAGCGCCACCTTGCCGGGCAGCAGCGGTCCGCCCGGCGTCATGCGGGCCCGCCCTGGCCGGCCGCGGACAGGGGGGTGCCGCTCCAGAACGTGTCCGAGCTCATCTCCCGGTCGATCCGGCGCAGCAGGCCGTCGTCGAGCGCGTCCAGGCGGTCGATCACATGGCGTACGCCCGCCTCCCGCATGAGGTCGCGCTGGTGGCTGTGGGCGAAGGTGGAGGGGTGGCCGACGAAGGCGGCGCCCAGCTCCCGGGCCGTGCCGGCGACCCGGGCGACGTCGTCGACGAAGAGAGCCTGGTCGGGGCGGAGCTGGAAGACGTCCTCGGTGATCTCTCTGAGACCGGGGCGGATGTCGTTGGTGCAGACGTAGCCGGGCCCGTCGAACAGGTCGGCGTAGCGGCCCAGGTGGTGGTCGAAGTGCTCCTTGCCCAGGCCGCCGTAGCAGACCGTGTGCAGGCCCGCGCTCCGCAGCCGGTGGAGCAGCTGGCGCGTGCCCGGCGTGATCCGGACCGGGTGCCGGTCGACGTGGGCGGCGCGCTCCTCGAAGTAGGCGGCGAGCGCCTCCTCGCCCGTCATGCCGCCGCCCACGGCGGCCGCGAGCAGCCGGCCGGCGATGTGCTGCGGTTGGGAGAAGATGGAACGTTCCAGCTCGGCGGTGTACGTACCGCCTCTGCTGACGATGAACTGGTGGATCACCGGACTGAAGGTGTCGTTGAGCAGGACACCGTCGATGTTCAGGGCGGCCAGGCGTAAGGAAAGCATGGGGCTCCGTAGGGATCGTCCGAGACAGGGGGAACGGTCGGTGAGCAGAGCGGCCGGGGCGGTCAGGGCATCATCGCGGCGCCGCGGGCGGGCGTCGCCTCGGCGCGGGTGATCACGGACGGGACCGCGATACCCGGGAGGAGCAGGTTCCACATCTGCTGGGTGCGCTCGGGGAGGTCCTTGCGGCCGCTGACAACGTTGGAGTACATCTGCATGCCGGTACAGGCGGCGACCACGAACTCCGCGACCACGGCCGGATCGACGCCCGGCTGTAGCTCACCGTCGTTCTGGGCGTCCCGCAGGCATCCGGTCATGATCGCGCGGAACCTCTCGTACGGGTCGGCGTTCGGGGGTGCGCCCGCGGAGGTCTGCTCGTTCGTCAGCCGTACGCCGGCCCGGAGCAGCGGATCGCGCTGAAGCTGCCACGACCACACGAGGGTGAGGTCGATGAGCCGTTGCAGGCCACCGGCGGCCAGGAGCGGGACCAGGGTCTGCGGCTGGCTGTTCATCACCGCCTTGGCCAGGTCCTCCTTGGAGCCGAAGTGGAAGTAGAGCGCGCCTGCCGTCACCCCGGCGCGCTTGAGGATGCGGGTGATGCTGGCCCCCGCGTAGCCGTACTCGTCGAAGACCTCTGCTGCTGCGTGCAGGAGAGCGCGGCGGGTCTGTTCCGCCCGCTCCTGTTTCAGTTGCGCCATACCTCTCACCTTCCCAAAAAGAATGCTCCTTATGTTACCCGGCAGGATCGTGGGCAAGACAAGTCCCTTTTGTAAGGGTTGAGTTGGGAATAGCCGCGAATCGCCCCTGAGGAAAATCAGAGAGCTAACCCCCTTGACCCAGCAAAACAAAAGAAACATTATTTTTGAGACGGAGGCGCGGGGCGGGTTCGCACACTCTGAGTAGTCATGCGTGACCAAAAACCGATCTTGGGGGCCAAGTTGTCTGTTTCTGTACTGAGCCGTGATGTCCAGCCGGTCCAGCAGTCGCAGGTGCACCAGTGGCAGGTGCACAAGCTTCGGGGAGAGGAAGTGCTGCTCAGGACGTGGACCGAGTCGTCCCCGGGCCGCTACGTGCTCACGGCGCGCTGGCCGAAGGGGCACGCGTTCTACCAGCCCTCGCAGGGCGCGTACGACCCGCTGCTGCTCGCCGAGACCGTGCGCCAGACGGTTCCGCTGCTGTCCCACGCCGTGCACGGCGTGCCGCGCGAGTACAAGCAGGCGTGGGAGTGCTTAAGCTTCGCCGTCGAGCCGCTGGCCTCGCTGGTGACCACCGCCGAGGACGAGGTGCGCCTGGTGGTCTCCTGCTCGGACGTGGTCCGGCGCGGCAGCAGGTTCGCCGGCATGACGATGAACGTCGACGTCCACCTGGGGAAGCGGCTGATGGGCATCGCGCACACCCGCTTCAACAACCAGCCCGCGCCCATATACCGCCGGCTGCGGGGGAGTTACGCGGACATCGACGCCGCACTGGAGAACTGCCTCCCGGCGGGCCCGCCGGTGGAACCGCACCTGGTGGGCCGGCACTCCCCGGACGACGTGGTGCTCTCGCCGGCTCTGGGGGGCGACAGGCCGGGCCGGTGGATGCTGCGGGTGGACCCCGCGCACCCGGTGCTGTTCGACCACCCGGTCGACCACGTGCCCGGGATGTTCCTCCTCGAAGCCGCCCGGCAGGCGGCGCTCGCCGCCGGTGACGGCGCCACGGCCGTCATCGGGATGAAGACGGACTTCGTCCGGTACGTCGAGCTCGACGCCCCCGCCGTCGTCGTGGCCGGTGCGCCGGTCCCCGGCGGCACGGGCCGGCGCCGCGTTCCCGTCTCGGTCGAGCAGCACGGCGTCCAGGTCTTCACCTCCGAGGTGACCGTCCTGTAGGCCGCCCCACGACGAGGCGGGCGGCCCGCACTCCCCGAGGGGACGTACGGACCACCCGCCGTCGGTTCAGGCCTGCGCCAGTACCGGCATCGGCTCCGGGAGTTCCTCGTACATGGTGACCTCCACGTGCACCGAGGCCGGGACCGCGAAGCTGGCCTCGTACCCGGGTGGTGCGAGCAGCTGGCGCACCCGCCAGCCGAGCGGCTGGCCGGTGAGGTCCAGCCGGTTCATGACCGCGGCCATGCCCTGTCCGGTCGCCTTGGCCATGGCCTCCTTACGGGTCCACAGCCGGGCGAAGTCCCGGACGAGTTCGTCGGCCGGGCGGGCCCCCAGCCACTGCTGCTCCCTCGGATGGAGGAAGGGCAGGTAGCCGGCGACGGATTCCGGGGTCGGATGGGACTCGATGTCGATGCCGATGGTGGCCTCGGCGACCGCGATGGCGACGTGGTCCCCGCTGTGCGACATCGAGAACTCCGGAGGTTCGCCGCCCCGGTCCGGATCGCGGATGGCCGGTCTTCCGTGAGCCCCGCCGCAGCCGGGACACGGCTGCCGCAGGAAGCCGACGCTCTTGGGGGAACAGTCCAGCGAGGACCCCAGGACGCTCCGCAGCGCCCAGTGGGCGAAGGCGTAGGCCTCCCGGCCGGACTGCTGCGGTATCGCGGCCAGCCGGCTCCGTTCCTTCTCGTCGAGCCAGTCGGGCGGCTCCCCGCCGGGTGCGAGGCGCTGCCCGGCCGGGGCCCGGACGATCCAGATCCCGACCCGGTCGAGGACTTCCCCCGGAGGTGCGTCGGACCACTTGAGGTCGTGTGTCATGTCGATACGGCTCCTGATGTGGCGGGGACCCGGCCGGCCCCCGCCACGGGTCGGATCAGGCGGTTGCTGCGAGCAGCGGCCACGGGCCGGTCGTGGCGTACTGCTCCAGACCCTCGGCGGCGAGATAGCGCCGGAACCCCGGTACCTGCTCCGCCGGGCGCAGCGACCCGCGGTAGAGCACCAGGCCGCGCACGCCGTTGTCGTCGTCGTGCCAGCACACCAGCGGGATGTGGTACTCCGGTGTGTCGCAGGTCTCCTGCACGGCGGCTTGGTAGCCGTACGCGGGCAGCAGGCTCATCCGGCCACGCTCCCTGATCGGGGGCGGACGCTGAACAGGGCCCCGTAGTCGCTGATCCGCGCGGCCGCCTCGCTCCCCCCGGCGGCGTGCAGCGCGTGCCAGAAGAGCACCTGGTTCGCGGTGAGGACGGGGAACCCGATGCGCTCCTCCAGGCCCGCGATGGTGCCCACGGCGCGGATGCCGTTGCCGGCGACCAGGACCGCCTGCGGCTTCTGCGGAGCGACGGTGGACTCGATCCACTGCACCAGCGCCTCCGGGGTGATCAGTTTCTGGTTGCTGGGAAGACCGCAGGGGGCGTGGTGGACCACGTCGAACCCCCGCTCGCGGAAGTAGGAGGCGCCCAGGGCGGACAGCTCGTCGTCGAACCACGGCGGGTTGACGAGGGCGATCCGCTCGGCGCCGAGGGCCTGGAAGCCGGCCGCGGCCGCGTGGGTCGTGCCGGTGAGCGGGATGCCGCGGGTCCGCTCGGCGAGCCGCTCGAACAGCTTCTTCTCGCCGTCGGCGCCCAGGATGTAGGCGGAGCTGGTGAACCCCAGGGCGATGGAGTCCAGCGGGGAGGCGGCGAGCAGCTCGACGGCGTCGTCGATGAAGGGCGGGTCGATGAAGGCGCGCACCGGGTCGTGCGGGATCTTGGGATCCATCTCCCCACCGGGGCGCATCGCCCCGAAGTGGACCCGGGAACCGTGGATGTAGACATCGCGCGGCGCCATCGCCTGAAGCTCGGACTCGGGCCCGACGTCCGCGTGCGGAACGACGACACCGACGCGGGCGACCGCGCCCCAGCCGTCCTCTCGGGCCTGGAACTGCGTCATGGGGTGCTTCTCCTCTTCTGCCGATCTTCTGCTGTGACGTGACGTGACGGGACGTGGAGCTCGCGGAACCGGCCGTACGGTTACGGGGCCGGGGCTCAGGCCGCTTCGTCGGCGAGCGAGCCGCCGCTGACCGTGCCGGTGCCGTCCGAGTCGAGGAACTTCGGGTGCTTGCGGCGCATGTTGCCCATCACGAACTCGTACGGGACGTCGTCGAAGTCGCCGTGGTCGGTGAGGAACTCCATGCTCTGCCGCCCCTGACCGTCGAAGGGGTGGTAGAGGCTGTCGGAGCGGCCGTCGAACTCCAGCGGGGTCATGCCGTACAGCCGGCACAGGAGCTTGTTGAAGACCGGGGTCACCTTCAGCCACTGGCCGTCCAGGTAGACGGTGGCCAGGCCGTGGAAGAAGACGTCGCCGCCGATGTAGGAGCGCAGCCGGTCGGAGGCGAGGTGGTTGCGCACGTCGCTGTAGTGCAGCCGGGCGGGGATGCCGACGGACCGGCAGGCGGCGGCGTAGAGCACGGACTTGTGCAGGCAGAAGCCCTTGCCGCCGTCGATGATGCTGGACGCCTTCAGGCCCTGCGGCGACAGGTCGGCGCCGTAGACCTCGTAGTGGATGCCGTCGCGCACCGCGTAGTAGAGGGCGACGGCGAGGTCGATAGGGTCGGCGGTGGAGCGGTCGATCCCCTTGAGGGCCTTGTCGACGAAGGCCTTCACGGTCTCGTGCTCGTGGTCGAGGAAGTCGGTGGCCGCCGTGAGGCGGTCGAGGTCGTCGGCGGCCGGCTGTACGGAGACGGCTTCGGCCAGGGTGTCGGTCATGCGGGTGCCTCTCGTCACAGGCCCATCAGGGCGGCGATGCAGTTGCGCTGGATTTCGTTGGTGCCGGAGTAGATGGAGCCCGAGGTGGCGTTGCGCAGCTCGCGCTCGATACCGGTGTCCGTCAGATAGCCGCGGGCGCCGAAGATCTGGATGGCGTGCTGGGCGGTGAGCTGGTTGGCCTCGCTGACCACGATCTTGGTGGCGGCCACGTCCAGCGAGGCGTCCGTGCCCCGCTCGACCTTGTGGCCGGTGTCGTACAGCCACTTGCGGGCCGTCTCCACGGCGATCTTCATGTCCGCGATCTTGTGGGCGACCGCCTGGTTCTTGCCGATGGCGCTGCCGAACTGCTGCCGGGTGGTGGCGTGTTCGACGACCCGCTTCAGCCGGTGGGTCATCTCGCCGAGGTTGACGGCGAAGGAGAAGAGGACCTCGCGCTTCATCACGTAGTCCATGATCAGGAAGCCGGCGCCCTCGCTGCCGAGCCGGTTGGCGACGGGCAGCCGTACGTCCTCCAGCGTGACCTCGCTGATCGGGGAGGTGCGCAGCCCCATCGTCTCCAGCGGCTTCCCGACCTTGAGGCCCGGCGTGGAGCGCTCGGCGAGGAAGGTGCTCAGCCCGAAGGCTCCCGGCTTGCCGGTACGGACGTAGAGCAGGAAGAGGTCGGCGACCGGGGCGTTGGTGATGAACATCTTGCCGCCGTTGAGCACGTACTCGTCGCCCTCGCGGACGGCCGTGGTCCGGATGTTCATCACGTCGGAGCCGTGGCTCGGCTCGGTGATCGCGTGCGCGGTGATGGCCTCACCGGAGGTGACCCGGGGCAGGTAGCGCTCGCGCAGATCCTCGGAGCCGAACGCCTGGAGAGGGATGCCGACGCTGACGATCTGCGTGGAGGCCGAGAAGTTCAGGCCGGCGTCCCGGCTGGTGTGGCCGAGGCCCTCCAGCGCGGCCATGGTCTCGGTGAGGGTCCGGCCGGCGCCGCCGTACTGCGGTGCGAAGGGGAGGGTGAAGAGGCCAGACCGCTGGAGCGGCTTCCACTTCTCGAGCGGGAACTCGCCGGCCCGGTCCCAGCGGGTGACGTCGTCGTTGAGCTCGTCGCCGTAGGGAGCTGTGACGCCGTAGGTGTCTGTGTCCTTCTCTGCTGCCATGAGGGCTCTGCCTTGCCTTTCGCCGGTCGCTGGGGGAGCCCGGGTGCGGGGCCGCGCCGTCGCGGCCCCGCACCCGGCGGTGTCGATCAGTAGCGGGAGAACCCGTCCTCGGAGAGCGAGTGCTTCTCGTCGCCACGCAGCGCCGGGCTGAAGACGGAGACGAGGAGGAGGTCCTCGTCGTCGGAGGCGAGCAGGTGGTGGGCGTCGTTCTTGTCCAGGGCGTAGATGGTCCCGGTCGTGATCTTGTGGTGGACGCCGTCGGTGGTGACGACCTCCCCCGAGCCGCCTATGCAGTAGCAGGCCTCCAGGTGGCCGAGGTACTGAAGCGCACTGGAGGTGCCCTGGCGGACCAGCGTTTCGCAGACGGTGAAGCCCATACCGTCTGCTTCGGTGAGCAGGCGGTGGCTGGTGCCGCTGCCCCACTCGACCGCGGGGACGTCGGAGAGAGAACGGACGATCATGGGAGAACTCCTGTCATCGTTGTGTTCTGGACGTGTGCTGGTGCGCCGTGCGTGGAGAGCGGGTACGCGGTAAGTGGGTGAGCGGTCAGGCCGCGGCCGGGGTGGCCGGAGCGGCCGCGTCGACGAAGCGGCGGATGTCCGCGAGCGTGCGGTAGGCGGCCGGCTCCAGCGGGATGTCGTCGACGGGGATCTGGTAGGTCTCGGATATCCAGGAGATGAGGCGGACCAGGCCGAGGCTGTTGACGACGGTGCTCTCGATGAGGTCGAAGTCGTCGGTCAGGTCCTCGGCGTCCTCGCCGGAGAGGAACTCCTGGACGATGTACGCGCGGATCGGGTCGTTGGCACCGGTGCTCATCAGACGTCTCCGTTCAGTTGGGTCTTCTTGATCGAATTACGGTCGGGCTTGCCGGTCGAGGTCTTCGGCAGCGGGCTGCCGGCGAGCCCGACCGAGCTGGGTACGGCGTGCCGCGGCAGGTGCTTCGCCGCGTACGCCCGCAGTCCCAGCGAGCTGAGGGAGGCACCGTCCCGGCGCACCACTTCGGCGTGCAGCCGGTTGCCGGCCTCGGGGCAGGGCAGGGCGACGACACAGGCCTCGACGACGTCCGGGTGGGCGCCGAGGACGGTCTCGACCTCCAGGGTGTTGGTGCGCACGCCGCGCACCTTGACCTGGAAGTCGGTACGCCCCTGGAGGAAGTAGCGGCCGTCGGCGTCGCGGTGGACGAGGTCGCCGGTGCGGTAGAACATGGCGCCGCCGCCGCGCGGGTCCGGCATGAAGGCGTGCGCGTTGCGGGCCTGTTCCAGATAGCCGGAGGTCTGGAAGGGGGTGTGCACCAGCAGTTCGCCGGTGCCGGGGCCCCGGAGGACCTCGGTGCCCTCGGGCCCGTCGATCAGCAGCACGGCGTCGGTGCCCTCGATCGGGGTGCCGATGGGCAGCGGGTGCACGTACGCGCCCGGGTCGATGTCCTCGATGAAGCTGTCGTTGGTCTCCGTGCAGCCGAAGACGTTGTGGAAGCGGGCGGCCGGGCAGGCGGCGAACGTGTCCCGCAGCCCCTGTTCGGAGACGGCCTCCCCGGTGAACACCACCGTACGGACCGCCGGGTAGCGGGCGCCGTCCGCGGCCAGGAGCCGGTGCAGCAGGGGCACGCCCTGGACCAGGGTCACCTCGTTGCTCTGTGCCAGCTCGCGCAGGTAACCGGCGTCCCCGCTGGCTCCGGCGTCGGCCAGGACGACCGTGCCGCCGGCCTCCAGCACCGCCCAGACGTCGAGGAGGGCCAGGTCGAAGTTGAGCGGCGAGAAGCTCAGCGCCCTGGTGGAGCCGTCGATCCCGAACTTCTCCCCGGCCCAGTCGCCGAAGCGGTCGAAGGCCTCGGTGCGGACCGGGACGAGCTTGGGTACGCCGGTGGACCCGGAGGTGGTGAGGGTCAGCAGCGACTCCCCGGCGTCGGGGACGCTGAACCCGTCCGCCAGCGCGGGGTCGGTCTCCTCCCGCGACAGGGTCACGCCGCCGCCGGGGACCGCGGTGGCCGTCAGCGGGCCGTGGGCCTGGGCGGTGAGCGTGGACAGGGCGGCGGCGCCCAGGCTCGGCGACGGGACCAGGGTGGTGATCCCCTGGCGCCATGCCGCCAGCAGCAGCGCGATGGTCTCCGGCGACTTGTGGGCCGGGACGCACAGGCCGCGTACGGATCCGAAGCCGGCGCCGTCGAGGTCCGCGGCGGCGAGGCGGATCAGCCGCTCCAGGTCCGCATAGGTGACCTGCTTGCCGGAGGCGACGAGCGCGGTGCTGTCGGGCTGGTCCTGCACATGTCTGCTGATTGCCTGCAACAGGCGAGGCGATGGCAACGGTCCCCCCTCGGTGGATGGGCGATCTGGCTACGAGAGAGAACCTACGGGGTTCTATTTGCATGGTCAAGCAAATAGATGATGCGTTCGTGTGATCCAGGTCACACCCCCCATCGGTTGCGATGGAGGCCCGAACATGCAAAAGACGGCGGGGGCCGGGTTGCCCCGGACACCTCCCGCCGTCTGTCGTGATCTCGTCAGGCAGCGCTGCGCAGCGCTTGCACCGCCCGAGCGAGCTGGTCGTCGGCGCTCGCGGTGTTGAGGGCCGAGCTGAGGACGTCGGCGTATGCGGCACGGGCTTCCTGGTAGCGCTTGCGGCCTTCTTCGGTGATGACGGCGAAGACGCCGCGCCTGTCGTCGGCGCAGTTGTCCTTGTAGGCGTAGCCGGCGCTGTCGAGCCGTCCCACCAGGCGAGTCACCGAGCTCTGGCCCAGACCGATGTGGTCCGCGAGCTCCTGCATGCGGCATTCGCCCTTCTCGGCCTGGGTGAGCGCCTCCAGGGCCCGGTACTCGGACAGGCCGACGCCGTAGCGGCGCTGGAGGGTGTGCGCGAGCTGGCGCTCCACGAAGGTGTGCAGGCCGAGAACGGCCTCCCACATGGTTTGATCGGAGGCGGCGCGCGGCTGCTGGTTGATCGTCATGGAACAGCTCCCCTACTCGACTGCAATGACAACAAGATACATGCCCATGCAATCATCTGGGGAGTGTTGGTGCCCACAAAGAGAGGCTCCGGCCGTTATATACTTGTAGCAACAAGCAAAGATCAGGGTGTCATGCCCTCCAGCGTGGCGCAGGCGTAGGCGGCCGAGACCAGCGTCATGTGCCGGTGCCAGCCCGGGAAGGAGCGGCCCTCGAAGTCGAGGAGGCCGAAGTCCTCGCCCATGCGGTGGACCGCGGCCTGCGCCCCGTGGGGCGAGCGGGCCAGCTCCAGCAGCTCGGCCGGGTGGCGGTCGGTGATGTTCGTCAGCCAGATCCGGCCCGGACGCCCGCTGCTCGTGTCCCACTCGGCCATCAGCCGGCCCGGCCCCTGGTTGCGCTCGCCCCCCGGGCGCAGTCCGCGCACAGGGGTGTCGTGCGAGACGATCTGCCGGCCCGGCCCCGCAGGGTGCCGTACACCCCGGCGCAGCAGCAGTGAACGTGCCGACTCCTTCTCGCCCGGAGGCAGTTCGGGCGCGCCGAGGGCGGTCTGGCCGGGGATGGCGAGCACGAAGGAGTGCCCGCTGCCCTGGAGTCGCTGCGCCAGCGGCACGACGTCGCACAGGGCCGTCAGGTCGGCCACCACCGGCGCCGTCCGCCCGTTCGACCAGGACGTCATCTCCTGGACCAGGCGCAGGTTCTGCGCCCACAGCGGCTGGGCCTGGGTCGTCGCGGGGATCTTGGCCCGGTCGCGTACCGCGGCGTCGCCGGTGAACCGGGGAGGGAGGAAGAGCTGCCAGTCGACCGGGATGTGAGCCCGCCCGACGTCCAGGAACAGGCCGAGGCCCAGCTGGCAGTTGACGGTGCGCCCGGACTCCGCGAGGAAGCGCTGGTGCACCCCGGCCGAGCGGTCGCCCCGCTTGGGCAGCACCGCCGGCGCCAGTGTCCAGGCCCGCACCGGCAGTGACCGGCTGGCCCAGTGGGCCAGTTGGCCGCGGGCCGGGGCCCACTCCCACGGGCTGGCGTTGACGAACTGGTGCAGTGACGTCGACGCCGCCTCGGAGCCGGTCACGACGGCTGCCATGCGGCGGACGGTCTTCTTCCCGTGGGTGTGCAGCAGCCCCTGTAAGTACACGTGCCCCCAACGCTGCTGGTCGGAGCGGTGCAAATGGCCGAACAGGAGCCGGGACAGGTCGCTCAGCGGTCGGCCCGTCGCCATCTCGGGCGTTTCGTGCATCGTCGTCACTGCAGTCCCTCCCAGGTGAGCGTCGATGAGCAGACTAACAAACATAGAGAATGTTCGTTATATTTCCGAGGGGAAAGCTCGACTACTTACCGAGGTTGAAGGAGAAGGCGCATGCAGGAACGGGCGGCCAGGACGCGCCAGACCGTGCTGGAGGCGGCGGCCGACGAGTTCGCCGAGCGCGGCTACGAAGGTGCCTCCCTCCAGCGGGTGGCCTGGCGGGCCGCGACCTCGATCGGCGCTCTGACCTTTCACTTCCGGAACAAGACCGCCCTGGCCGATGAGGTGCGCAGGACCGGGCGCGCCCGCTTCGGGCACTGCGTGGAGGAACTGGCCCCCACCGCCGACCCGTTGCGGGAGCTGCGGGCCCTGATCGGGGCGCTGGCCCGGCTGGCGCACGAGGACCCCTTCGTACGCGCGGTGCGCCGCCTGGAAGCCGATCCGCCCGAAGGCGCACCGCCGTTGGCCGAGATCTGGCTCCCCGTGCTCCGGCGTCTGCTCGACCGGGCCCACGGCTCGCAACGGCTCCGGCCCGGCGTCGCGCCCGACGACGCGGTGGACATGCTGGCGCACCTCGCGGAGGGCGCCATGGCCGCCCGGGGGACGACCCGCGCGACCTGGGACTCGGTGTGGGACTCCATCTGGGACGTCGTCCTCCACGGCCTCGCCGCCGACCGGAGCGACCGGGCGGCCCTGGGGGAAGCCTCACCGGACATGACCGCGGCCGCGACGCACGGCAGGGTCTGACCGGCCCGTTCGCGTCGGGCCGTCTGCGTGGGGCCGTCCGCGTGGGGCCGTCCATGCCGGCCCGTCCGCGTCGGACTGTCCACGTGGGGCCGTCCGCGTCGGACACCCCCGGATCGCGTGGCCGGGCCGGGCCACGGCCCGGACGCCCCGGCCCGCCGGAACCTCCGAGGGCGGACCCCACCGCACGGCGGGTTCCGCCCTCGGAGGTTCCGGCGTGGCTCAGTCGGTCCGCGGCGCCCGTTCCACCGCGCCCGCCACCTCGTCCATGACCCGTGAGCCGGGGCCCGCCGTCAGCCGGCCACGGATCCACGCGGCCCCGGTTCTTGCCTGGGGCCAGGACTGGTAGGCGATCCCGCCGGGTCCCTGGTGGCCGAAGGCCCCGGAGCGGACGGCCGGGTGGAGCCCCTCGTCGAGGAGCTGGAGGCCGCCCTCCCCGTAGGCGCTGACCCCGCCGAGCAGCGGATCCAGGCCCTCGACCCAGAAGCTCCGCGCCTGGTCGAGCGTGCGCCGCGACAGCAGCAGCGGCTCCTCGCCCTGGGCCCGTGCGGCGTCCGCGGCCAGGACGCCCTGGAGCCGGGCGAGACCACGGGCCGACGCGTACGCCCCCAGCGAAGGGATGATCGCGTAGCGCCGCCGGCTCTCGCTCCACACCCCGGCGTCCGCGGGGAACGGGGAGGGGTTGTTCCACACCCGCCCGGAGAGGTCGGCCACGCCGCCGTCCGCCTCGCCCTCCGACACCGGGAAACGGGAGCGGAAGTCCGCGTCGTACGAGATACGGGCGGTGTGCGGCAGCTGGTCGGGTACGAGGCCGAAGTGGACGTCGATGCCCAGCGGGCCCGCGATCTCCTCCAGGAAGAACAGGTCGAGATCGCGGCCGTCGACCCGCCGGACCACCTCGGCGACGATCCATCCGGCGGTCCACGGTCCGTGCAGCACACCGTCGGCCCTGGAACTGCCCTCCAGGCTGTGCATCTCGAGCAGCGCGGCCATCATGCGCGGATTCTCGACGTCCCGCTGGTCCAGGCCCGCCTCCACGCCCGGGAGGCGGGCGGTGAAGGTCAGCACGTCCCGCAGCGTCACCGCGCCCTTGCCGCGCGCCGCGAACTCCGGCCAGTAGTCCGCGACGGGCCGGTCCAGGGCGAGCGCGCCCATGTCGGCGAGCAGCAGGACCGCCGTGGCCAGGATCCCGTGGGAGCCCGTCAGCGCCGGTGCGAGGGTGTCCCCGGTCCACGACGTCCCGGTGACCGGGTCGGCGGTGCCCTGCCACAGGTCGACGACCAGTTCACCGTCCCGTACGACCGCCAGCGCGGCTCCCTGGGAGTCGGGCGGACCCGATTCCCGGCAGGCCCGTTCGAAGTGGTGGCGCACGGAGGCGAACCCGGGCGCCGTGGTTCCGTGGACGCCGGTCGCCGTCGCCCGCGGCCGTGGCCGCGGGAGGACCTGCCGTACCAGAGAGGTCGTCATGTCAGGAACTCCAGATGTGGTGGGGAGTCAGGGACAGCGGTGCGCGAGTGGTCCGGGCCCGGCTCACACCTCGGCGGAGCCGGCCGGGTAGGGCAGGAACTCCAGGTCGGTCAGGTCCTCGTCGGTCAGGCGGATCCGGTCGCCGCCGAGGTTCTCCGCGAGGTGGTACGACGCCGTCGTGCCGGGCAGCGGCACCACGTGGTCGCCGAGCCGGAGCAGCCATGCCAGGGCGACCTGCGCGGGGGTGGCCTCGTGCCGGGCGGCCACCTGGGCGACGGCCTGCGTGAGCGCGAAGTTGTGGCGGATGGCCCGGGGGGCGAAGCGGGGCTGGGTGCGCCGCCAGTCGTCCTCGGGCAGGTCGTCGTGGTGGGAGAGCGCACCGGTCAGCAGACCGCGGCCGAGCGGGGCGCCGGCCAGCAGGGCGATGCGGCGCTCCACCGCGTACGGCACGACGTCGTCGAGACCGCAGCGCGTGAACAGCGACACCTCGGCTGCGATGGCCGCCGCCTCGTGCACGGCCTCGGCGTCGCGAGCCTCCTGCGCGGTGACGACGGGCAGCCCCAGCATGCGGATCTTGCCCGCCCAGACCTGCTCGGCCAGTGCGCCCCAGCTCTCCTCCAGCGGTACGGCGGGGTCGACGCGGCGCAGCAGGTAGAGGTCGATGTAGTCCACGTGCAGCCGGCGCAGGCTCTCGTCGACCGCGTCCCGCAGCGCCTGCGGGCCGCCCGCGGGTCGCAGCACGCCGTTCGGGTTGCCGAGCAGGCCGCCGCCGGTACAGAGCACCACCTCGTCCCGCCGCCCGCGGATGGCCTCGCCGATCAGCCGCTCGTTGTTCCCGTCCGCGTAGGCGTCGGCCGTCTCGACGAGGTTGACCCCCAGGTCCACCGCCTCCTGGACCAGCGATACGGCCTTGGTCCTGTCCGTGAGGCCCGGAGCGTAGCGGTACGAAAGGCTCATCGCGCCCAGTCCCAGCCGGCCGACGACCGGCCCGTCCCTGCCCATTGTTGTGGTCCGCATCCGGAGCGAACTCCCTTCTCCACGGAAGAATGTGACCCTCCCATGGCAACAGCCCGGGGCCCCGGAGCACAGCATTCCGCTCCTACTTGCCCACCTTGGGCGACTTCGGGATGTCCTCCGTGTCCCGGAAGCGCGGCGCTTCCCCGCTCGCGGCGACGCTCGCCCGGGGGCCCGCCGGGCGGCCGATGGCGTCCCGCATGCTGGACGCGGCCGAATCTTTACCTTCGGCCCTGGACCTGTCCGCGACGGGTCTCCGAGCGGACTCCCGCCGGAATCAAGGCAGTTGAGGAGGGTGATGGCATCGTTGTCACGGACGGCGGCGAGCCGGTGCGGCGCGCCGGGCGGCTTCACGGACTTTTGGTCTAGACCTTGACAGGTCCAGACCGCCATCGCTTGAGTGTCGGCACCCCCACGGCGGCGCACGGCCGGACGTAGCGCCGCGTCTAAGGAGTGTGCTCACGTGCTCAGACGTGCCATCAGCCTGCTGGTCGCGCTCGGCGCGGTCATCGCGGCCCTCGTCGTCCTCCCCGCGGCCACCGCCCAGGCCGCCACCTGCTTCACCGGCTGGAACTCCTCGTCCGTCTACACGGGCGGCCAGACCGCCTCGTACAGCGGCCGCAACTACACCGCCAAGTGGTGGACCCAGAACGAGCGTCCGGGCTCCTCCGACGTGTGGGCCGACAACGGCGCCTGCGGCACGGGCGGCGGCGGTGACGAGGGCCAGAACAACGGCTTCGTCGTCAGCGAGGCCCAGTTCAACCAGATGTTCCCGAACCGGAACTCCTTCTACACCTACAGCGGCCTGACCGACGCCCTCAGCGCCTACCCGGCCTTCGCCAACACCGGCAGCGACGAGATCAAGAAGCGCGAGGCCGCCGCCTTCCTCGCCAACGTCAGCCACGAGACCGGCGGGCTGGTGTACATCAAGGAGATCAACGAGGCCAACTACCCGCACTACTGCGACCCGAGCCAGTCCTACGGCTGCCCCGCCGGCCAGGCCGCGTACTACGGCCGTGGCCCCATCCAGCTGAGCTGGAACTTCAACTACAAGGCCGCCGGTGACGCGCTCGGCATCGACCTGCTGAACAACCCCCACCTGGTCGAGCAGAACTCCTCCATCGCCTGGCAGACCGCCCTGTGGTACTGGAACACCCAGACCGGCCCCGGCACCATCACGGGCCACAACGCCATCGTCAACGGCCCCGGTTTCGGTGAGACCATCCGGTCGATCAACGGCGCGATCGAGTGCAACGGCGGCAACCCGGCCCAGGTCCAGAGCCGCATCAACACCTTCACGCAGTTCACCCAGGTCCTCGGCACCACCACCGGCCCGAACCTGAGCTGCTGACCCGTTGACCTGCTGACCTCCGGGCCTGACGAGGCCTCCTGGAGGGCTCCACCCGTACGGGGGGGCGTCCGGCTGCTGCTGCCGGAGGCGCCCCCCGTCTCGGCGTTCCGGGCGTGTCCCCCGTTACGGCGTCCCGGACACGGTCGGCAGCCGGACACGGTCGGCAGAACGGTGGGGCGTCGGCCTACATCAGCGGCGGCTTCACCGACATCAGCAGGTGCCGGTGGGAGTCCGACCCCGCCTCGCCCGTGATCATCGCCCGCTGTCCCGCCCCCATCATCAGCAGCCGCAGCGACGGCTCCTCGAAGGAGGCCAGGGCGTCCGCCAGATACCCCGGGTTGAACGCCACGGTCATCTCCCGGGCGCCCTCAAGCGTCGCGGGCAGCCGCTGGGACGCCACGTCGTCCTCGTAACCCGCCTGGAGATGTACGGAGTTGTCGGCGGCCGAGAACGCCATCTGCACCGGGCTGTCCCCGTCGGCGACCACCGAGACCCGCCGGACGGCCTCCACCAGCCGCGCCCGGTCCACCACCGCGACGGCCGGGTCCGCCATCGTGAACAGCTTGTCGTGGCGCGGGAGCCGCCCGTCCAGCAGCCGCACGGTGGTCCGCGTCCCCGCGTGCTCGAACCCCGCCGAACCGGCGTCCAGGGCGACGCTCACCAGCCCGGACCGCCCCAGCGAGCGGGCGATCTCGGTCAGCCGGCGGGCGGAGACGAGCACATCGGCGCTCTCGTCCGAGGCGGCCGCCTCCCAGGGGAGCGTCCGCACGGCGAAGCGGTACCGGTCGGTCGCGGCGAGCGTCATCGTCCCCGTCCCCCCGTCGAGCCCCAGCCGGATCCCGGTCAGCGCGGGCAGGGTGTCGTCCCGCCCCGCCGCCACCGCCACATCGGCGACGGCCGCCGCGAACTCCGCCGCCTCCACCGCACCCCGCACCTGGGGCAGCGACGGCAGCGCCGGGTAGTCGTCCAGCGGCAGCACGGAGAGGCCGAAGCGGGCGCCGTCCCCCGAGACGGTGAACCGCGAGCCCTCCACCGCGCACTCCACCGCCCCCTCCGGCAGCACCTTGCAGATGTCGAGCAGACGCCGCCCCATGACGAGCACCCTCCCCGGGCGCAGGACCTCGGCGGCCTCCACGTCGATGCGCGCGGACGCCTCGTAGTCGAGCCCGCTGACGCGCAGCCGCCCGCCCTCCGTGTCCAGCAGCAGCCCGCCCAGTACGGGAACGGGGGAGCGGACCGGCAGGACGCGGGCGGCCCAGGCCACGGCTTCGGTCAGGGCACTGCGCTCGATGCGGAACTCCACAGGGGCCTCTTCTCACAGAACGTCCGGACACCGACGACGCTAGAGGCCACCACTGACAACCGACCGGGACCGGCGGCGGGCCGGGGCCGACAACCGGCCGGGACCGGCAGCGGAACGGGGCCGATAACGGGCCGGAGCCGACGACCGCCCAGGGGGCGGCAGCGGGCCGGGACCGTGGCCGACAACCGGCCAGGGCCGACAACCGCCCGGGTCCGACAGCCGCCCAGGTCCGACCGCGTACCAGGCCCGGACGCACGGAAGCCGGCGACAGCGACCACCCCCGTGAGCCGCTGCCACCGGCAGCGCGGGCGCCCCGGAGACGTACCGGTCCCCCCGGTACCGGAACACCACGTTCGGACCATAGATCCGTGGGTAGGGGCACGGGGAGGTTCAATGCGCCCAGTGGGGCGACGGCGGGGGTAACAGTCCGCACAGTGGTGATCGGGGGATCATGTGCGAGCACGTCAACGGGCCGACGACCAGCTGAGGATGCAGCGGCTGGCCCGCAACGGCGGGACGGCCGAGCTGCTGCGCTGGCTGGCGGGGCGGGCCCACGGCTGGGCCGGGATCGCCCGCTCCGACGGGACCGTGCTGAGCGCGTCCGGGGCCGCCGCGCCGAGGGGGCCCGTGACCTCTCCGGCCGAGGTCCCCGATGTGACCCGGCTGGTCGCCGAGGGCGTGCGGGCGCTGGCCGAGCGCGGGGCCCTGGCGTACTCCCACGACACCGGCGCGCACACCGTCCTCCTCTTCCCCCTGCACGATCTGCACGCCGAAGGCCGCGCCGCCCTCCCGCTGCTCGCCGTCGTCACGCCCCGGCCCGTGGCCGCCGGGCTCGCCACGCTGCTGGCCGATGTGCTGATGCCGCTCTCCCTGTGCTGGGAGGCCGAGGCGGTCGAGCGCAAGCGGCGCCGGGTGGACCTCGCCGAGTCACGCGGCCGGGAGGCGGTGCTGCACCTGCTGATGACGGGCCAGCTCTCCATCGCCCACCAGGTGGCCGGTGCGCTGCGCCCCCGGCTCCCCGACCCCGTACGGGTCTGTGTCGTGGAGTGCCCCGGGGAGAGCCGGGACGACGTGGCCCGGGTCTGCGGCGAGGCGGACGGCGGGCGGTCCTGGATCGTGCGGTGCCCCGTCTACGCCCGCCACCTCATCCTCGTGATGCCGGCGGACGAGGCGCCGGAGGGGGCGGCCACCGACGAGGCCGTCGCCGCGCTGGTGGACCACTGCGTGGTGGGCGTCAGCGAGCAGGTGCGGCTGGCCGACACCGCCGCCGGCTACCGCCAGGCCTTCCACGCCCTGGCCGTCGCCCGCGAACTGCCCGCCCGGCACGCCCGGTTCGGCCTCACCCCGGAACCGGCGCTGGTCGTCGGCCCCGCCGGGCGCCAGTGGGCCGAGGCCCTGCTCACCCCGCTCCTGACCCATGTCCCGCGCCGGGCCCAGGACCCCGGGAGCCAGGAGCTGGCGGCCACCGCCGCCTCCTGGCTGGCGTTCTCGTCCCACGCGACCGACCACCTCAAGGTCCACCGCAACACCCTGGCCGCCCGCCTCAAGCTCATCGGCGAGCTGCTCGGCCTGGACCTCCACCGGCTGGCCGACCAGGCGGCGCTCGACCTGGCCCTGCGCATCCGCACCACGCCCGCCCCGGCCTGCACGCTGGACCCGCAAGAGACGACCCGTACGCCGGGCCCGGCCGGGACGCCCGGCACACCGGGCCCCGGAACGACCCCCGGCACACCGGCCCCAGGAACGACCCCCGGCACACCGGGCCCCGCTCACCCCACCCCCCGTACAACCGGCGCCGGGCACGCGAACGGGGCGGCCAACCACCTCGACGAGGTCCTGCGCCGCCCCGCCGTCCAGGAGTGGGCCGCCCGCCAACCTGCCCCGATCACCGCCGCGCCCACGGCCGGGGCGGCCGAGGAGACCCTGCGCACCTGGCTGGGCTGCGAGGGCCGCCTCGGACCGACGGCGGCCGAGCTGGGCATCTCCGTCCCCGGCGCCCGCAAGCGCCTCACCCGCCTGGAGACCGTCCTCCAGCGCTCGCTGCTCCGGCCCCCGAGCGCCCGCTTCGACCTGTGGCTGGCGCTGAGGGCGCGGGACCTCGGCCCCCAGGGGCTCGGTCGGTGAACTCGGCGGGTGAGTCGGCTCCGCCCGCCCACGGTATGAAGGGGCCGCGTATCACCCGGATGAGAGAAACGAAGGGGCGCCGCCCGGACCGCAGAATAAGGCACACCGCCGACAGGGGAGCGCACTTTTCGCGCCCCCCGACTCCTCCCCAAGCGCTGCCCTCCCCGGGCTGACCGTTCCCCTCGTACGCGACCGTCCCTACGGCGCGGACGGGGGAGAGGGCGGGGACGTGGGCGGGGCCGAGGGAGGGGTCGAGGGTGTGGCCGAGGGCGTAGGCACGGACGCGGGCACGGGCGCGGACCGTACGCCCGGCCTGCGGTCCGCCGGCAGCGCGCAGGCCGGTGAACCGCCCGGCAGCCGGGTGCGGTTGGCGGCGATGAGCCGGTAGACGCCGTACGCGCCCCACCGCACAGGGGGCAGGGTGAGCAGCCCGCCCAGCCACGGCCAGCCCCCACCGGCACTCAGCAGGAGCTTGGCGACGGCCTGCGCACCGCCGTACACCGTGCCGAGCGGCGAGACCCACAGCACCTCGTGCTCGGCCCGCTCCTGGGTGGTGCCGAGGGCATCCAGGTCGGCGAACTGCCAGGGCGTAGCATCGCACTTCGGCCGCACCCACCGCGTCAGGAAGCCCACCGACGTCGTACAGAAGGCGCAGTCACCGTCGTAGACGAGGACGGGTACAGATCGAGTGGCCATCCATCCATCCTGCCTGAGCGGGCCGCCCTGTTCCGGAAGGCGCTGCCGGAGCTGTGCGCGAACGCCCGCTCCCGGGGCGGACGTTCGGGGAAGGTCCGGCTCCCAGGGAACAGGTACGGCTACGTCAGTCCGCCCAGGTGACGAACGTGGACCAGGCGTCCGGCGCGACGGCGAAGGCGGGCCCGTCGGGGACCTTGGAGTCACGGACGTGGACGGCGTGGGGGCAGGCGGCGACCTCGATGCAGTTGCCGCCGCTGGCGTTGCTGTGGGAGGAGGTGCGCCAGGCGGCGGACACCTCGACGCACTCACCGCCGCTGCCGCTGCTGTAGGAGGACGTACGCCAGTCGAAGGCGACCTCGATGCAGTCGCCGCCGCTGGCGTTGCTGTAGCTCGACGTGAACCACCGGAGGGTGCTGCTCATTCCTTCACTCCTGCCAACCGCATGATGAGGTCCAGCGACTCACGAGGACCCAGGGCCTGTGACCGGATCTTCGCATAGCGCTGCGCGTAGACGCTCACCTTTGCCGGGTCACTGATGAGCAGGCTCTCCTCCTGCGCCTCCAGATAGACGAGATGTTCGTGTGCCGGAGTCTCCACCAGGTTCATTTGGCCGTGTCCGGCTGCGTACTCCCCGTACTTCCCGGCATCCAGGGGCAGGACCAGTAGCGTGACATTGCGCCGCCGGGCGCACTCCACGAGGTGGAGCAACTGCTCCCGCATGATTTCCTTGTTGCCGATGACGCGACGTAGAACGGACTCGTCGATGATGATCTCGATCATCGGGAGCGGGTCGCGGTCGAAGAGGGTTGAGCGCTCCATCCGCAGCTGGACCAGCTCTTCCACGCGCTGGTCGGAGAGGGGCGGGTATCCGCCGCCGATGAGCGCCCGCGCGTAGGCCTCCGTCTGGAAGAGCCCGTGGACGACGTTCGTGACGAACAGCTGGAGACTGATCGCGGCCTGCTCCAGCAGCGCGTAGTCCTGGAACTGCTCGGGCAGCCGCTCCATCCGCATGTACCGCCGGGCCGCGAGGAAGATCCCGGTGCCGTTGCCATGGACTCGTTCCAGCTCGGCCAGCATCTCGTCGCTGGCGGGCTGGGCGCAGGTCTCCATGGCGCTGACCGCCGCCGCCGAGTACCCGATCTCCTTGCCTTCCTGTTCCTGCGTCCACCCCCGCTGGATACGCATCGTGCGTGCCACTTCGGCGATCATGCGTGCCGTCGGGCTGGCTGATTCCTTGTTCTCCGCACTTGCCATGACGTGATCTCTTTTCGACTCAACCGAACTCAACCGGTCACTACGCGCTGCCGCCGAACTCAACTGCTCAACAGCGAAGTTCGCGCAGGTCAACGGGTATGCGACGCCCCTCGCCAGTTATGGAGAACGCTAGGTGATCGGGGTCACAATCGTCCGGTGAATGCACTGAATGGTGAGCGGAATATCGAGTGGCTTCCGGCTTCCGGATTCCAACTCCGCAAGGCGGGCGTGCAATTCGACGCCGTCCGCGTCGACGGCGACGCCGGGCGTCGGCTGGCCGACCTGATGGAGGAACTGGTCGGGCGCGAACCGGGCCCGGTGGTGACCGAGGCGAACGGGCGGCGCGGGGTCTACTTCTTCGTACCGCCGGGCTCGACGGCGCACCGCTGCTGGCCGCGCGAGGTGACGATCCTGAACTCGACGAGGAGCCGGGTGAGTTACGTGCCCGTCCCGGCGCTGGACGGCCGGACCTGGCCACTGGCGTGGCGGTACCCGCCGACGGAGCCGGGACGGTTCGTACACACGCTGATCCTGATCAACGCGGCGGATTCGCTCTTCCGTTGACGGGGACGGCAGGTACGGCGGGTACGGCGGGAGCGTCAGGGATGGCTTGTGGTGGTGGCCCGGCCGAGATAGGTGACGGGCCCGGGGTCCGGGACGGCGATCTCGTGGAAGCCGACGCGGTCGTAGAAGGCGCGGGCCGGGGTGTTGCTGGTGAGCATGGAGAGGTGGACCGCCGGAACCCCTCGGGTGTGGAGGGCGGCGAGGAAGGTTTCCATGAGCGCCCGCCCGTACCCGTACCGCTGGTGGGAGGGGAGCAGGTCGATGTGGAGGTGGGCCGGATAGGCGTCCAGCTCCGGCAGCACCATCCGCTCCGGGTCGTGCATGAGCCCGGTCATCATCTCGGTGGGGGTGGACGGGGACGTGGACGGTACGGGGGCGGGGTAGCGGTGCGTCAGGGCCGGGAGCCACTCGGTGCGGTAGCGGGCGACGAAGGACGCGGTGTCCGCCGTACCGACGAGGTAGCCGACGGCCCGCCCGCCGTCCTCCACGACGAAGGCGAGGTCCGGTTCGAGGGTGACGTAGGGCGCGGCGAAGATGTTCGGCAGGAGGTCCGGGTCCGGGTAGAGGTGACGGGAGTCGCCGCCTTCGTGCCCGGTGCGTACGCAGATGTCGAAGAGGGCGTCGCGATCCTCAGGGCGGTACGGGCGCAGGGTCGCGGACGGGGAGGGCGGCGGAGGAGTCATGGCGCCGATCCTTGGCGTTGGGGGGGCGCGCCCCCCCCCCCCGGTGCGGGGGGGGCCCGGGGGGCGGCAGACAGGGGGGGGGGCGGGGCGCGGGGCGGGCGAGGGGGGGCCGGGCC
>NZ_JBEYKR010000100.1:0-26796 GCF_040703535.1 Streptomyces sp. NPDC007346 | reverse complement strand
CACCGTGCCCGGCACGGTGGGGCGGCGCTGGGCTGTCGGGCCGGACGGTGTCGACCGTTGCGGCCGGGAGACCGGCACAACACGCTGCTGGACGCCGCCCGCCCGTACCGAACCGCCACCGTGGACGAGACCCGCACCCGCGCGGCCGGTCTCGCGGCGACGGCCCGCAGGAAGCCGGCGGACCGGGGTACGAGATCGACAGCGCGCTCTCCGGGCAGCGACGCGCCCCACCATGCGCGGGGCAGAGTGGGGCGGTGCTCAGAACTGGGCGGGTCAGGCGGCTTCGAACGCCCCGGCCCGCACGCCCGCGACGAACGCCGAGAACGCGGCCGTACGGACGTCGACCACCGGGCCGTCCGCAACCTTGGAGTCACGGACCGGGACGAGGTCGCGGGAGGCGGCGAGGTTGGCGGCCACCTCGACGCAGGCACCGCCGTTCGAGCTGTACGAGGACGTGAACCAACGGGGGGATTCGGTCTTCACGGGGTGCCCTTTCCGTAGCAGGAAGTCCCACCATGGGCGACCCGGTGAGGCGGGCGCCAGAGGGCCTCCCGGGGGCTGCCAGGCGTCGAAGTCGTACTCCAGCACGTAGGCCGCCGCGTCCAGGACCATCTCGTTCACCTCGACGGCCCGCCCCTCCTCTGCGAAGGCGGTCCGGCAGATGAGCATGACGGGCGTGCCCGCCGGAAGACTCAGCCTCGTCGCCTCCTCCGGCAGAGGCATGCGGGAACGGATCTCCTCCCTGAAGTGGACCGGCTTGTGGCCCAGTTCGGCCAGCCGCGCGTAGATCCCTCCCGGCCCGGTGTCCTGCCGGGTGATGGCCGAGCCCGCGACCAGAGACGCGGGGAGGTACGACGTCGCCAGAAGCACCGGCGTGCCGTTCAACACGAACCTCCGGCTCCTGATCCACACGCGCTCCCCTTCCCCTGGGCCGAGCACCCTCGCCGCGCTTTCCGAGGCCGTCCCCTCCCGAACCTGGACCTCGTCCACCACCAGGTCCCGGTCCCCGAGGTCCGCTTGCCAGACAGAGCGTCCACGTCCCTCTGTCCGTCATGCCGGAGACCGTTCGGGCCGGACGGTTGCCCGAGCCCGTGCAGTTCTTCGTCGATCGCCATGCAACCCGTGAGGCAGCGCAGATCCGACGCCGCCGACATCATCGCCCTGCGTACGTCGTCGGGCCCGCCGGTCCGCAGGAACGGCACAACCCGTGTTCACCACAAACGCAGCGGCGAGCGCGACCGAGAACAGGGCGACTCCCAGCACGCCAGACGGGACGGAGCCATGTCCGGCCTCCGGTCGTACCCGGACAGCAGGACGCCCCACCACGCTGCAAGCGGTGGGGCGTCCTGGGTCGACTCGTCAGACGGTGCCGAGCTTCCCGTCCTGGACGCCCGCAACGAACGCGGAGAACGCGGCCGCACGGACGTCGACCACCGGACCGTCCACGACCTTGGAGTCACGGACCGGGACGATGCCCTGCGAGGCGACCAGGTTGGCGGCCACCTCGACGCAGGCACCGCCGTTCGAGCTGTACGAGGACGTGAACCAACGGGGGGATTCGGTCTTCACGGAGTGCCCTTTCGCAACTTGCTGATCTTGGCCGCAGACGCCGCCTTCGACAGCGACTCGCCCTGGAGTTGATGGTAGGTCGTGAACATGGGTGCCACCACCGATGTTTCGCGCTCCACATACCCCTGCGCCTGCGATTCGGCGTACGCGACGATGGACCGGTCGGCCATGGTCAGCAGGTAAACCGGCAGGTCGAACGCCCTGCGCTCGCCGAGGCTGAACGGCGCCACCTGGATGATCCAGTTGGGCCGCGCGGACATCTCCTCCAGCCGTCGGAGCTGGGCGTTCATGACCTCCGGACCGCCGACGGCCTGATGGAGGCAGCTCTCGTCCATGACGACGAACACCATGGGCGGCTGCGACCGCACCAGCGCTTCCTGCCGCTGCGCCAGGAACTCGACGCGCTGATCCGCCTGTTCGTAGGTGATGGACCCGCGTTCCACGTCCCCGTAGGCCACGGCCCGCGCGTAGTCCGGCGTCTGTAACAGCCCAGGAACGAGGCCGACCTCGAACAGCCTGATCTCCACCGCCCGGCCCTCGTACCCCACGTACTCCGGGAAGCCCTCCAGCAGCGAGCCGTTCCGCAGCTCCATGTACTCGCGCTCGAACGAGTCGTCCGTGCCGGTCGTACCAAATGCCAGGTCAGACTTCCTCGAAAAGCGAAGAGTCGGCGGCTTGCGAACAGTTTCCACAGCAGAGATGTGCTGACTGGAGTACCCGATCTTCGGGGCCAGCACGTCCTGCGTCCACCCCCGCTCCTCCCGGAACTTGCGGATACGCGCCCCGAAGGCCGCCTGCGGGCTGCTGGCGGGGTTCAGCTCCTTGATGTTGGCCATGGCCGTGCTCCCAACTCTTCCTTCAGGTTCCCTCAGTTGAAGGGCTTCTCACGGTAGGTCACTCTGAATCGCCCCGGTAGCCATTCAGCTACAGAGAGGAGCGATAGGTGTACGGCGTGAACGCTCGTCCGAATACTGAGGGACCTCCTGAACTCCCCGCCCCCGGAACCCTCCTGGTGGACACCAGCCGCAGCAACCGCGTGGGTGAGTTCCGAGGGGTCGCCGGCCTCTACTGGTCGCTGCGGCCCATGGGCGGCGGCGCGGAGTGGGAGGTCGAGCCCCGGCACGTACGGCCCGCGCTTCCCATAGAGCAGCTGCGGGCCCGTACCGCACGGGCCAACGCCCGCAGTCGGGGGGACGTGCTGTGAGCAGCCCCCTCACCCGGTTACGGGTTCGGCTCGCCCTCGTCCTCGGTGCCGCCGAGATCCACCTGCGGCTCCGGCTCCCCCGGCTCACCTGGGCGCTCACCCGGCCGCGCCCGCCCGAATCTCCCTTCGGCGAACTCGTACGCATCGAGTCAGACCCGGCCTACCGGGCCCTGTTCCGCGCCGAGTTGGACGCGGCGCTCGAAGACCGGTTGGCGACCCGCACCGCCGCCGTGGAGGAGATCGAGGCGGCGGCCGACCGGCTCCGGGCCCTGCTGCGGCCCGGCGACCACGAGCGGGCCGCGTGAGGCGCGTGGGTTACGCCGCCGAGGTCACCGTGTCGGACGGGCAGCGGTTCGCCTCGCTCGGCGGTGTCACCGTACGCAACCGGCGCCTCGCCCTCCTCTGGCTCCGGCGGCAGGCCCTCCGTCTCGCCGACGGGCACGGGAAGGCCGTGGACGGTACGTCGCTGCGGCTGCCCACCGCCGACGTACGGCCCGTCCTCTTCCACGGCTCCGACGCACCCGAAGGGCTGCGGTTCTGGGCCACCGACCACCACCGCCAGGACGACGCCATACGGGCCCTGGAAGCGGGCTTTCCCGTCCAGTTCACCGTCCTCGACCCGGCCGTCGGGCTCAGCCTCACCCTCGCCGGATGGCACTCCTCCCCGGCCGCCCACTAGGCACCCGCAGGCCCCCTCCACGGAAGAGACCCCACGTGCTGCAATGCACCGCCGTGACCCGGGTCCCCCTCAGCGACGCGCTGACCGCCCTCGTCACCATGTCCGGCGGACCCGACACCCCGCCCGACGACTTCACCTTCGACCACTACGTCCTGTGCGAACTCGGCGAGCACGACACCCACACCGAACACGCCGCACTCCTCTGCCCGGCCGACGCACCCGACCGCCCCGCCCTCTGGTTCCGCTGGACCGGCACCGACACCGACCGCACCCACCGCATCCGGACCATGCCCTGGTGTCCCGCCGCCCTCCGCAACCTCGACACCGACGCCCTACTGCGGTGCTCCTTCTTCGACCACCACCCCACCGGCCACTCCTGGGACGTCACCGACCCCCTCGCGGACCTCGTCGCCGGACCGCACACCACCGACGACACCACCGACGACTCACGGGGACGGCCCCACCCATGAACCAGTGCACCGCCCTCGCCCTCCTCCCGCCCCCCGACCATCTCCTCGCCCTCTCTCCCCCCGGACACCGGCCCGAAGCCGGCCACGTGCTCTGCGAACTCGGCGAGGACCACGACGACCAGCACGCCGCCATGCTCTGGGACGAAGGCGGACGCCCCGGAAGCGCCGTCTGGGTCCGGTGGAAAGGCTCCGGGCGCGCCCGGCTCACCTCGTGCCCCTGGTGCCCCGCGCTCGACACCCGTGACGAAGCATGCGAACTCTTCGCCGACCACCCCCGCGCCCACAGCTGGGACATCACCGACCCCACCGACGAAGCCATCACCCGGCACCTCGCCGGGCACCACCCCCACCTGTTCCCCGAGCACCGGGACGGATACGGGAGCGGCGGGATCTAGGGGGTGTCCGCGCTCGCGGACGGCCGCAGAGGCCGGGCAGCCTGGAGCCGGAGGTTCAGCCTCAGGTGGCGGTGTAAGCTGCAAGCCGGTCGGCGACGGTGCGGGGCTCGCGGCCGAGCAGTTCGGCCAGCAGGGGGCCGGCCTCGGCGAAGCTGCCCGCGCGGGCAGCCTGGTACCAGGTGAGCATGAGCCGGGCCACCTGCTCCGGCACCCCGGTCGTGATCTGGTCGGCGACCCACTGTTCGTCGTCCAGGACGACGCGCCTGACAGAGCGGCCGGTGAGACCGGAGGCGATCTCGGCGACATCGTGGAAGGTGAGGGCGGTCGGCGCGGTGAGGGTGACGGGGCCGTCGAAGGAGCGGTCACCGGCGAGCATGACCGCGGTGGCCTCGGCTATGTCGGCACGGTCGGTGTACGGTACGGGGCCGTCCTCCGGCTGGGCGATCACGCCGGTCCGCCGCCACGGGCCGAGCACCTGATCGAGCGGGCCGTAGGCGCCGTTGCGCAGTGCGGTCCAGGCGACGCCCGAGTCGTCGAGAAGTGCCTCGGTGGCGATGTGGATGTCGGACGGCCGGTACGGGTTGCCGGGGACGGCGCCCTGCTGGCTCGTGTAGAGGATGCGCCGGGCGCCGGCCGCGACCGCTGCTTCGATGGCATGGCGGTGCAGGCCGACCATGTTGGCCGCCGGGTCGTTGCCGGACACCAGAAGGACCTGCTCGGCACCGGCGAAGGAGTCCCGTAGCGCGGCCGGGTCCTCGTAGGTGCCCTGCCGTACGCGTACGCCGCGGTCGGCGAAGTGCTGCGCCTTGGCGGTGTCGCGGACGCTGACGCCGATCCGGTCGGCGGGCACGCGCTTGAGGAGGTGCTCGACGGTGGTGCCGCCCAGCCCACCGGTGGCGCCAGTCACAACGATCATGTTCTCGGCCTCTCGGATCTTAAGTTGACCACATGGGTCAGTTTCGCTTCCGACTACGACCGTAGGTAAACTGACCACATGAGTCAACTTGTGTCGACGGGCAGGAAGGGACGGTGAGCGCGGTGCCTTCGGGACCCCGGCTGCGGGCCGACGCCCGGCGCAACTCCGAGCAGATCCGCTCCGCCGCGATCGGCGCCTTCCAGGGGCAGGGCCTGACGGTGCCGCTGGAGGAGGTCGCCAAGGCGGCGGGGGTGAGCAAGGCCACGATCTTCAACCGGTTCGGCGGGCGGATCGGCCTCATCGAAGCGGTCATCGAAGAGCTCGTGGCGAGTGAGCTGTCCGCCGTCATCGACCGGGCTCGGGCCATCGCTGACGCGGGCGAGCGGATCACGTACTACCTCACCGCGCTCCGCGACCTCCAGTACCGCCAGCCCGCCTTCAACGACGTCCTGTTGCAGACGTATCCGAACTCGCAGCAGCTCATGGAGATCTGCCGGCTCGGGAGCGAGGCCAACGAGGAGCTGATCGCAGCGGCGCGAGCCTGCGGTGTGCTGCGGCCGGAGTTCACGGCGGGCGACCTGCACGCACTCGTCGTCGACAACGCCCTCGCCCTCAAGCACGGCGAGCGGCCGCCCCGCAACGACTACGACCGCCGCACCCTGTACCTCCTGGACGGCATCCGCGGGCGCTCCCCCGCCCCTGGCGGACGGTGACCGCACCCGCGCCCCCGGCGCCGCGCGTCCCCTTGCGGGCCCGTCCCGCTCTGGACCTAGACCTTCGCCCAACTCCCCGCGTCCAGGCGCCCCGTGGCCCGAGCCGACAGCGCGGCGCTCCCCGCTCCCCCGGGCGGCACCTCACCCCGCTCGGCGGCGCGCAACTGGCGGTCGATGCGGTGCTCGTGGACGAAGCCGACAGCGGAGGGGAAGGCGACGAGAGCGAAGAGGGCGGTCACGGTGAGGTAGTCCAAGAAGAGGTTCATGGCTCCACTTTCGCCCGCCCGGACGGATTTGGTCAGTGGCAGCACAGCCATACAGCATCGAATTACTGCCACACTGGTTCCATGCTGAAGAACGTCGCCGTCCTGCTGCTCGACGAGGTCCACCCCTTCGAACTCGGTGTGCTGAGCGAGGTGTTCGGCCTGGATCGCGGTGAAGAGGGGCTGCCGGTCCACGACTTCGCGGTCGTCTCCGCCGAGGGGCCCGAGCTGCGCACCCACGCCGGCTTCACCATCCGTACCGAACACGGCCTGGAGCGGCTGGAGGACGCCGACCTCATCGCCGTACCGGCGGGCAGCAACTTCATGGAGCGGGAGTACCCGGACGAGGTCCTCGAGGCGCTGCGGCGGGCCGTGGAGCGCGGGTCGCGGGTGCTGAGCGTCTGCTCCGGGGCGTACGTCCTGGGGGCGGCGGGGCTGCTGGACGGCCGCCGCTGCACGACGCACTGGCGCCACGCGGCGGAGCTGGCCCGCCGCTTCCCGGAGGCGACCGTGGAGCCGGACGTGCTGTACGTGGACGAGGGCCCGGTGATCACCTCGGCCGGCACCGCCTCCGGGATCGACGCCTGCCTCCACCTGGTCCGCCAGGCGTACGGGCAGGACGCGGCCAACACCATCGCCCGGCGCATGGTGGTGCCGCCGCACCGGGACGGCGGGCAGGCGCAGTACATCAGCCGCCCGTTGCCCCGGAACGCGTGCGACACGGTGGGCTCCACGCTGGCGTGGATGGAGGGCCACCTGGACCAGGAGATGTCGGTGGAGCAGCTGGCGGCGCTGGCCCATATGTCGCCGCGCACCTTCGCCCGCCGCTTCCAGCAGGAGACCGGGACGACCCCGTACCGCTGGCTGCTGCGGCAGCGGGTGCTGCTGGCCCAGCACCTGCTGGAGACCTCGGACCTGACGGTCGACTCGATCGCGGGGCGGACGGGGTTCGGTACGGCGGCGACCCTGCGCCACCAGTTCGTGCGCACGCTCGGCACGACGCCGAACGCCTACCGCCGGACCTTCCGGGGGCCGGCGTCCGCCGTGCCCGACGTCGCCTGAGGGCGGACGCCGGGCACGGCGGACGGCTTCAGCGGATCAGATACCGCACTGGGACGCCGCCCAGTGGCGGTTGGGCCCCTGGTTGACGTGGACGTGGTCACCGTGGCCGGCGTATCCCGGGCCGAGGATGCCCCGGAAGCCGTGGTAGCGGGCCTGCTTGGCCAGGGTGCACAGGGAGTGCGGCGAGACGCCGAGGTCGACCGCGTCGCCGTACATGTGGCGGCTGTTGGAGGCCCCGCCGACCGCCGCGTTGCAGGAGGCGGAGCGGAAGCCGCTGGTGACGCGGATGGACTTGTCGCCGAGCGCGTGGCGCAGCGCCTCCAGCTTCCACATGCTGCTCAGCGCGTTGGCCTTGGCCGTGCCCGCGGCGACCTTGCCGCCCGCCCAGGTGCTGTTGCACTTGTTGAGCTCGGGGTACGTGAAGTGGATCGGGGTGCAGTCGTTGTCCTGGAGCGCGTAGATCTTGGCCTGGGTGGCGGGGCCCGCGACCCCGTCGGCGGCCAGGCCGTAGGCCGCCTGGAACCGCTTGACGGCGGCGGTGGTGGCCGGGCCGTAGGAGCCGTCGATGGCGAGCACCGAGTTGTACCCCGGCCACCCGGCGACCCGGATCTGGAGCTGGGTCACGTCGTTGCCGGTCGCTCCGGACTTGAGCGTGCGGGTCCAGGTGTAGCACCCGTCGGCCTGCGCGGGTCCGGCGGTCAGCACGGCCCCGCCCAGCGCGAAGGTAATGGTCATGACAAGTCCGAGCAGAACGCGTGCGGCGCGTTTCAGCATGGGGCTCCCTCTCGGTCACGGACGCTGTGCAGCGAGCCTGGCCCAGCCGGTCAACGCGCGTCAACTCCCTCCAGGCAAACGGCAGTTAGCTGCCAGATGCAGGGGAGAAACTGCCGAAGCCCGGCACCGGTGTCCGGTGCCGGGCCCCTTCCGTACGGGTACGGCGTCCTGGCGTCCTCAGCCGTTCGGAACGGTCTGGCGCGTCCTCAGTCGTTCGGGACGGTCTCGTAGCGCGGGGTGCCCTCTTCCATCTGCCGCAGCGCGTCCTTGCGGTCGCGCTTGGAGAGCCGGTCGATGTACAGGTAGCCGTACAGGTGGTCCGTCTCGTGCTGGAGGCAGCGCGCGAAGTAGCCGCTGCCCCGCACCTTGATCGGGTTGCCCTTCGCGTCCTGGCCGCGCACCACCGCGTAGTCGGGGCGGGCGAGGGAGGCGTACGCGGTCGGGACCGAGAGGCAGCCCTCGTTGGAGTCGTCCAGCACCCGCGCCTCGGGGGCCAGCTCCTCCAGGACCGGGTTGCAGACCACACCGGTGTGGCGGTTGCCGTCGTCGTCCGGGCAGTCGTAGACGAAGACCTTGAGGTCCACGCCGATCTGGTTGGCCGCCAGGCCCACGCCCTCGGCCGTCTTCTGGCTGGCGAACATGTCGTCGATCAGCTGCGCCAGCTCGTCGCCGAACTCGGTGACGTCCTTGCACTCCTTGTGCAGCACCGGGTTGCCCACGACCGTGATCGGGCGCGACGTACCGCGCTCCCGGTGCGCCGTCTCGCGCTCCTCACAGTCCTCGGTGTCGACGATGAACCCCTCGTCGTCCACGCCGATCCGCCCGTCCGTCTCCTGCTGCGACATGTCCGCCGTACGCCTTCCTGCAAAACCTGAACTCGGTGACCCCGCCGGACCCCGTCGAAACCCGGGAACCACGGGAGGAACAGCACCGCGATCGGTGCGCGTACAGCCTACGGGCAGCGGTCAGCAGACTTCTTCGAGATCCCGCCACTCGCGGCTGTCGGGACTGTCGGCCACCCAGCCGTCCAGCAGCCCGCGCACCAGCCCGGCCGGCGCCGCGAGACCGCACTCGCGCTCGGGAACCCACAGGTCACCGGCGCCCGCCGTGCGGTGGCCCAGCGGTCCCGGGTGGCCCGGCTCGCTGTGGTCGTGCGGGTCCAGGTGCTCCCCGTCGCCCTCGTCGCTCTCCATCCGGCTCTCCGAACAGGCCCGGCACAGCAGCCGTACGGAGGACGACCAGTCCTCGGCGGCGAACCCGGCGTCCGAGGCCAGCTTCTCCAGGGCGTCCCGGTCCTCCTCGGTGGCCGCCTCCAGCAGCACCACCCAGGTCGGCACCGGGGAGGGCGCCCACAGCTCGATCTCGTCGAAGACCGGATACGAGGGCCCGGCGGCGGTGATCCGCTCGCCGTTGGGCACCCCGTCGTGCAGCACGACCTCGCCCCAGCGCCGCCCGGAGGACGGCAGCGGGATGGAGAGGACCTCCATCCGGGCCGGGTCGAGCCGGCGCCCCCAGACCACCTCGGCCTCGCCCTCCGGCGAGAGCCGCACCGCCGCGCTGCCCAGCTCCATGCCGGCCGGCTCGGTGGTGGCCGCGCTGTTCAGCCCGGAGCCGGGCACCTTGAGGCCGTACGCCTGCCAGGCCCGGCGCGCCAGCGGCCAGTCCTGGAGCGCGGTGGCCGCGATGCCGACGTTCCACCAGTCCGGGGCGCCGGCCTCGCGGTCCAGCAGCGCGACCGCCCGCAGGCCCGCCGCGCGCGCCTGCTCCCAGTCGTGCCGGAACTTGTGCAGCAGCGCCAGATTGAACCAGGACTCCGAGAGCCAGGGCTCCAGATCCGCCGCGCGCGTCAGCAGCGCCCCCGCGTCCTCGTACCGGCCGTCGCCGATCAGCGTGAACGCGCGGTCCGTGGCCTGCCGCCAAGAGGCGGACGGCCGATGCCGTACCTTCCCGAAGATCCTCACGATTCCCGCCTGTCCCGACTGGACACCCTCGTTTTCCGCTCTGCTTTCGCATCCAACCATGCCCGGCCGGACGCCCGCTCATTACCCATGGGTTACCCAGCCCCGGCCCGGGTCAGACCGCCCCGGCCGAGGACTCTCGCGAGGGCCTCCACCACCTGCGGCTGGTGGTCGTGCCGGGTGGCGAGCCTGAGCTCCTCCAGCGCCCCCAGCGGCCCGCCGACGCCTTCCCCGCACAGGTCGTCGTATGCGTTGACCGTCCTGACGATCCTGGCGGCGGGCAGTTGTTCCCGGTACGGATCGGCCTGCTGTTCGACCACCGCCGCCACCTGCGGGTCCACCCCGGTCCGGCGGACCACCGCCCCGCCGAGCAGCGCGATCCGGCGCTGCTCGGCGGCGGGCAGCCGGGCGGTGGCCCCGTCCGCGACCGGGTCGAGCAGGGAGAGCTGGCCGATGTCGTGCATCAGGGCCGCGTACTCCAGCACGGTCAGCTGCGACCCCGTGAGCCCCAGCTCCCGCCCCACGGCGGTGGCGAGGACGGCGACCCGGCGGGCGTGGCCGGGCGGGGTGTATCCGGCGACCTCGGTGGCGCGGGCGAGCGAGGCGATGGTCTGCCGGTAGGTCGCGCGGACGTCCGCGTACCGGCGGAAGGAGGCCTGGGTCAGCAGCAGCGGCACACAGAGCACCGGCAGCGCCCACAGCCCGGCGACGGCCACCCCCAGCGCCATCACCACCCCGCTCGCCCCGACCGCGGGCCCGATCCCGGCGAGCGCGCGCAGCTCCTCGCCGAGGAACGGTCCGTACGGGGGCGGGGCCCCGGTGCCGTACGGCAGGGCCCGCGCGCACGCCACGAGGGCGGCGAGCAGCGCGTCGCAGACGGCGGTCAGCGCCAGCAGTGCGAGGAGGAACAGCGCGAAGTACAGCCCGTCGCCGAACCACCGCACCGCCTGCCCGGAGTCGTACAGCGGCTGGAAGCAGACGGCGGCGAACCCCACCGTCAGCACCCGCCGCGCCACCCGGTCCACGTCCGCGCCGCCGCCGCGGCCACCGCCCCGGGCCGGTCGGACCACGGCGGCCACGAGCTGCGCGGCGACGACCACGGCGACCACCTGGAGGGGCCCGTGCCCGGTCGGCTCCCCGGCGCTGTCCCCGAGCAGGGCGTACGCCAGCGCCCCGGCGGCGGCGAGTGGCGCGGGCTCCCGCTCCCCGGGCGCCCCGCCCCGGCGGGCCAGCTCCCCCACGGCGACGAGGAGCCCGAAGGCCAGGGCGTGGCCCGGTCCGGCCAGGCCGTGCAGGAGGGTGTGGGCGAGCGCGGTGAGGGTGAGGGCGAGGGCGGCGGCGCGCACGGCCAGGAGGGCGGGCGGGGTGTGGCCCCTCGGCCGCGTACGGTCCCTCGACGGCGTGAGGCCTCTCACGGGGACCGGTCCGGGGAGGGGCGTGCCGCATGTCTCGCCGGTGGTGGTCCGGCTTCCTCCCGGGCGGTGGGGACCGCCCCCGCCTCGTCCGCCGTCACCGCCGTGTCCGCGCCGCTCCAGCCGTGCCGGTCCACGGCGCGGGCCAGGGCCCGCACCATGCGCGGGTCGAACTGGCTGCCCGCGCACCGCCGCAGCTCTCTCAGGGCGGCGGGCACGGGCCGCCCGCGCCGGTAGGAACGGGTGGAGGTCATGGCGTCGAAGGCGTCGGCGACCGCGACGATCCGGGCGGACTCGGGGATGGCGCCGCCCCGGAGCCCGTACGGATAGCCGGTGCCGTCGAGCCGTTCGTGGTGGTGCAGGATCGCGGCGCGGGCCTGGTCCAGGAAGCCGATGGACCGGACGATCTCGTGCCCGTACTCCGGGTGCAGCTCCATGATCCGGCGCTCGTCGGGGGTGAGCGGGCCGTCCTTGCGCAGCACCCGGGTGGGTACGCCCAGCTTGCCGACGTCGTGGAGGATGCCGGCGAAGCGCAGGGCCTCCAGGCGTCCCTGGTCCATGCCGAGTTCGCGCGCGATCAGCACGGAGGCCCGGCCGACCCGCTCGCTGTGGCCCCGGGTGTAGGTGTCCTTGATGTCGACGGCCTGGACCAGCGCGCGGATGGTGGCCCGGTGGGCGGCGTCCTCGCGGTGGTACTGGGCGAAGACCCAGCAGGAGATGTACATGGGCAGCAGCACGAAGAGCGCGGCGACGGGCCCGTACGGGCTGCGCCACAGCACGGCCATCATCAGCCCGGCGAGCGCGTGCACCAGGTGGGGCCCCACGGCGCGCGGCAGCAGGGTGCGCCAGGAACGGCGTACGGGCCGGCCTTCGGCCGCCGCGAGGATCGCGCAGTCCAGGGCCGTCAGCACCAGGGAGAAGGCGAGGGCCGCCACGGCGGCGGGCAGCAGGGCGTACGGGAGGTCCGGCGCACCGGTGCCCCCGAGGGCGGCGGGTCCGCCGAGGAGCGCGTGGGCCCAGGAGGCGGCGCAGCAGGCGAGGGCGTGCTGTGCGGCCCGCCAGGTCCGCCGGGCCGCGAAGGGCGGCTGGTCCACCCGCCCGGCCAGGGACGCCGCTGCCGCGACCAGCGCGGCGGCCGGGGGCGGCAGCAGGAAGGCGGCGGCGGGCAGCAGGGGGAGGAACGATCCGGCACCGGCCTGGGCGGAGCCCGGGTCGCAGCGGCGGCCGACGGCTTCGCAGAGGAGGCAGAGGGCGGCGAGCAGGCCCGCCGTGCCCCACGGGGTGGCGGCCTCGGGGCGCAGGGCCGGGAGGGCGCAGCAGACGGCGGCGATCACCGCCGCCAGGATGCAGCCACGCGTCGCCGCCGGTGTGCCTCTCACGCCCGCACTCGCCCCTCGCTGGTCGCTGAAGGCGTCACGCTAGTGATTCGGCGGGCTCACCGAGCCGCAACGGGGGTGATTAGCACATTCGGGTGACCGGTCCGGCGACCCTGACCGGCGGCTATTCCCGCGCTGTCGCGGCCTGGTCCGTCCCGGTGACGGTGACGTCGGTGACGGTCACGTCCTGGCCGCCGACGGCGGTGTCCGGGCCGCTGACGATGATGTCCTGCTCGGGCACGGCCTCACCGGCCCTGATCAGGTCGATCCGGCCCATCACCTTGGAGCGCAGGTCGGTCGGGACCTCGTCCTGCCCGCAGCAGCGCTTGACCAGCTTCTTCACGGCCTGTTCCAGGCCGTACTTCTCCAGGCACGGGGAGCACTCCTCGAAGTGCTCCTCGAACTTGGTGCAGTCGCCCTCGGGCATCTCCCGGTCGAGGAACTCGTAGAGATGGTCGAGGACCTCCGAGCAATCCGTCTCGTGCGGCTCTCCGCAGCTCATGAGGCAGAGCCTTTCCGATCGTCCGAATCACCGGCACCGGCCGCGACGAGCCCGCGCTCACGGGCGTAGTCCTCCAGCATGCCGCGCAGCTGACGACGGCCGCGGTGGAGCCGGGACATCACCGTACCGATGGGAGTCCCCATGATGTCCGCGATCTCCTTGTAGGCAAAGCCCTCTACATCGGCGAGATACACGGCGATGCGGAACTCCTCGGGAATCGCCTGGAGCGCCGACTTCACGTCGGAGTCCGGCAGGTGGTCGAGGGCCTGGGACTCGGCCGAGCGCAGACCGGTCGACATGTGCGACTCGGCGCGCGCCAGCTGCCAGTCCTCGATCTCCTCGGCGGCGCTGCGCTGGGGCTCGCGCTGCTTCTTGCGGTACGAGTTGATGAAGGTGTTGGTGAGGATGCGGTACATCCACGCCTTGAGGTTCGTGCCCTCACGGAACTGGTGGAAGGAGCCGTACGCCTTGGCGTAGGTCTCCTGGACCAGGTCCTCGGCATCGGCGGGGTTGCGCGTCATGCGCAGCGCCGCCGAGTACATCTGGTCGAGAAAGCCGAGGGCGTCCCGCTCGAAGCGCGCGTTGCGCTCGGCGGTCGTCTCCGGTGCACGGCCGTCGTCGGTCCCTGTGTCGGTCCCTGTGACCGGACCCACCTCCTCCAACGATGTGGCGGAGCCGAAACCGGACCCGCTCGCCTCGGAGAATAGTCGACCTTGCTTGGCGGCGGGCTGTCGATCAGCTCCGCCCAGGGACCGCTCGTGGGTGGTCCTCGCTGCGGGCAGCACGGTCCACTCCAGGTCAGCGGCGTTCGGGCGACTGGGGCAGATGGTCGAACCCATGCGACGGACTCCCTCTCACGTACGACGTCGTTGTACCGATGTCCCCAACAACAGCACCCCCTCACGCGGCATTCCCGTGGGGCGGCGGTGGCCCGGGGGCGGGGCTTCGGTCAGCCGGCGTGAGGCTTCGGTCACCTGAGGCCGGGGGCGGGGCTTCGGTCAGCCGAGGCCGGGCGCGAGGCTTCGGTCAGCCGGCGCTCACCCGAGGGCGGCGAGCCACTTCGTCACCGCGCCGGTCAGGATCTCCATCGTCTCGGCCTCGCTCAGCCCCGACCTCTTCGGTACGGCGAAGCCGTGGTCGCCGTACGGCACCTCCGCCAGCTCGTACGGGCCGGGCGGGAACTCCTCCGGCCGCCCGAACGGGTCGTTGCCGCCCTGGACCACGAGGGTGGGCACGCCCGTGCCCAGCAGCTCGTCCGCCCGGGACTTCTCGGGCTTGCCCGGGGGGTGCAGCGGGAAGCTGAGCGCCAGGACGGCCGCCGCGCCCAGCTCGGTGGCGGTCCGGCAGGCGACCCGGGCCCCGGCGCTGCGGCCCGCGGAGACCACCGGCGGCCCGGGGGCGGCCAGGGCGGGCCACAGCCCGCGCCAGCCGGTGTCCAGGGTCTTCGGGGCCGGGGCCACCTTCTTGCCGGCCACCCGCCAGGGCTGCTCCACCAGGGCGACGGTGACCCCGTGTCCGGGCAGGGCGGCGGCCAGGGCCTTCAGGTCGCGGGCCTCGATGCCGCCGCCCGCCCCGTGGCTCGCGGCCAGTACGAAGCGGGGCCCGGCGGCGGTCGTGGCGGGGAACCAGGTGATCCGGGCCTCACCGGCGTCGGTGGTCACGTTCTGCGTACTACGTTGACGGCTCACGGGGCCATCCTCTCCCTCGGGCTCCCCCGGACGCCCTCAGGACTCCCCCGGATCCCCTCGGGCACTTTCTCTGACTGCCAGGACTCCCCCGGACTCCCTCAGGACTTTCCCTGACTGCCTCAGGACTTCCCTGGACTCCCTCAGAGGGGGCTCCTCAGAAGAGGGTGGCCTCCTCCGGCGCGGCCAGCTCCTCCAGCAGTTCCGGCCCGTTGTTGCGGACGTTGCTGACGGCGGTGGCGACCGGGTAGGCGCGCATCAGCCCGCCGGGCGGCGGCTCCAGCAGCGCGCGGAGCTCGTCCAGGTCGGTGTGCGAGGGGTCCAGCCAGGTGTCCCAGCGGTCCGGGGTGAGCATCAGCGGCATCCGGGGGTGGATGTCGGCGAGCGCGCTCGGGCCCTCGGCGGGGGCGACGCCCAGCGGTGTGGTCTCGGCCTCGGTGGTGATCACCGAGCACGTCACCCACCAGGCGTTCTCGTGGTCGCCGGGGAGGGTCGGGTCGCGCCAGAACTCGTACAGTCCGGCCATCGCGAAGACCGAGCCGTCGGCGGGGGTGACGAAATAGGGCTGCTTGCGCGCCCGCTTCTTGCCCTTCTTCTCCTCCAGCTGCCGTTCCTCGGCGCCGGTGACCCACTCGTAGTAGCCGTCGGCGGGCAGGATGCAGCGGCGCTGGGCGAAGGCGCGGCGGAAGGACGGCTTCTCGTGCACGGTCTCCGCGCGGGCGTTGATCATCCGGGCCGCGCCCTCGGGGGTCTTCGACCAGGAGGGCACGAGCCCCCACTTGAGGGCCCGCAACTGGCGAACCGGACGCTGGTCGTCCGCGTCCTTAACAGGACGCTCCAGAACCGCGTAGACCTCTTTGGTCGGCGCCACGTTCCAGTCCGGCTCCAAGGTCTCGGTGGGTTCCCACTTCTCGACGCCGAAGAGTCCGGTCAGGTCCTCGGGCCCCCGACTCGCTGCATACCGTCCGCACATAAGTGCCAGACTGCCACGACCGCCCGCCCCCACCGCAAGGAGTCGCCCGGCCGATGAACAGCACCGAACTGGGCGATCTGTGGGATCGCCTCACCGGCACCCAGCCCGCGCCCGAGCAGTGGCTGGTGGTGGTGACGGCCGCCCTGGCGCTCGTCGTCGTCGTGCCGAACCCGATATGGCGGATCGCGCGCAACACCATCACCATCGCGCACGAGGGCGGCCACGGCCTGGTGGCCCTGCTCACAGGGCGCCAGCTCTCCGGCATACGGCTGCACTCGGACACCAGCGGACTGACCGTGAGCCGCGGCAAACCGACCGGCATCGGCATGATCCTCACCGCGGCGGCCGGCTACACGGCCCCCTCGCTGCTGGGCCTGGGCGGTGCCTGGCTGCTGACCAACGGCCGGATCACGCTGCTGCTGTGGGTGGCCACGGCGCTGCTCGCCGCGCTGCTGGTGATGATCCGCAACGTGTACGGGGCCCTCACCGTCATCCTGACCGGCACGGTGTTCCTGCTGGTGTCCTGGCTGACCTCGTCGGACGTCCAGTCGGCGTTCGCGTACGCGGTGGTCTGGTTCCTGCTGCTGGGCGGGGTGCGGCCGCCCTTCGAGCTCCAGTCCAAGCGGCGCTTCGGGGGCGCCCCGGACTCCGACGCGGACCAGCTGGCCCGGCTGACCCACGCCCCGGCCGCGCTGTGGCTGTTCCTCTTCCACTCGGTGTCGCTGTGCTCGCTGATCGGCGGCGGACGCTGGCTGCTGGGCTGGTGACACCGCCAGGGGCGTGACCCGGGCCCCAGCGCTCCCCGGCCGGTGGGAGCCGGCCCCCACCGCGCTCCGACCTCCACCACTCTTGCGTTACGGGACGGTTTCCTGCCTTTTGTCGACAATCCAGGCCGGGCACGGAGCCACTAAAGTAATGGCCATGACCGAGAGTTCCGTGCACCCCGCCCTCTGGCCCGCACCCCACGCGAGTGGAGCCGTCGACGCGACCGTCACCGTGCCCGGATCGAAATCGGTCACCAACCGGGCGCTCGTGCTGGCTTCGCTGGCCTCCGAGCCGGGCTGGCTCCGCCGCCCGCTGCGCTCCCGCGACACCCTGCTGATGGCCGAGGCGCTGCGCGCGATGGGCGTCGGCATCGAGGAGACGGTCTCCTCCTCGTCGGCGTCCAGCCCCTCCGCCGCCGCCTCCCCCGACAGCTCCGGCGAGGCCTGGCGGGTCATCCCGGCCGGGCTGCACGGCCCGGCCACCGTCGACGTCGGCAACGCCGGCACCGTCATGCGCTTCCTGCCGCCCGTCGCCACCCTCGCCGACGGGCCGGTCCGCTTCGACGGCGACCCCCGTTCCTACGAGCGTCCGCTGACCGGCGTGATCGAGGGGCTGCGGGCGCTGGGCGCGCGGATCGACGACGACGGGCGCGGCGCGCTGCCGCTGACCGTGCACGGCGGCGGGGCGCTGGACGGCGGCCCGGTGGCGATCGACGCGTCGTCGTCCTCCCAGTTCGTCTCGGCGCTGCTGCTGTCGGCACCGCGCTTCAACCAGGGCGTGGAGGTCCGGCACACCGGCACCACGCTCCCCTCGATGCCGCACATCCGGATGACCGTCGACATGCTGCGGGCCGTCGGCGCGCAGGTGGACGAGCCGGAGACGGGCGGCGAGCCGAACGTGTGGCGGGTCTCCCCCTCCGCGCTGCTCGGCCGGGACCTGACGATCGAGCCGGACCTCTCCAACGCCCAGCCGTTCCTGGCCGCCGCCCTGGTGACCGGGGGCCGGGTCACCATCCCCGACTGGCCCGAGCGGACCACCCAGCCGGGTGACGCGCTGCGCGAGATCTTCACCGCGATGGGTGGCAGCTGCGAGCTGACCGAGCGCGGGCTGACCTTCACCGGCACGGGCCGCGTCCACGGCATCGACGTGGACCTCGGCGAGGTCGGCGAGCTGACCCCGGGCATCGCGGCGGTCGCGGCGCTGGCCGACTCCCCCTCCACGCTGCGCGGCGTCGCCCACCTGCGGCTGCACGAGACGGACCGGCTGGCCGCGCTCACCAAGGAGATCAACGAGCTGGGCGGCGACGTCACGGAGACGGCCGACGGGCTGCACATCCGCCCGCGCCCGCTGCGCGGCGGTGTCTTCCACACGTACGACGACCACCGCATGGCCACCGCCGGGGCGATCATCGGCCTCGCGGTCAAGGGCGTGGAGATCGAGAACGTGGCCACGACCGCCAAGACCCTGCCGGACTTCCCGGACATGTGGACCGGAATGCTCGGGGTCTAGAGCATGCGCCGCTACGGGAAGAACCCCGACGAGGACGACATCCGCGTCCGCCCCAACCGCAAGGGCAACCGGCCGCGTACGCACATCCGGCCCAAGCACGAGGACGCCGAGGACGGCATGGTCCTCACCGTCGACCGGGGGCGGCTCACCTGCCTCGTCGACGGCCGGACCGTGGTGGCGATGAAGGCCCGCGAGCTGGGGCGCAAGGCGGCCGTGGTGGGCGACACCGTCTCCATCGTCGGGGACCTGTCCGGCGAGAAGGACACCCTGGCCCGGATCGTGCGGATCGCCTCGCGCCGTACGGTGCTGCGGCGCACGGCCGACGACGACGACCCGTACGAGCGCGTGGTCGTCGCCAACGCCGACCAGCTGGCGATCGTCACCGCGCTGGCCGACCCGGAGCCGCGCCCGCGCATGATCGACCGCTGTCTGGTGGCGGCGTACGACGGTGGCCTCACCCCGCTGCTGGTGCTGACCAAGTCCGACCTGGCCTCGCCGGACAAGCTGCTGGAGGCGTACACGCCGCTCGGCGTCCCGTACATCGTGACCAACCGCGAGGAGCTGGAGAGCGGCGGCGCGGCGGACCGGGTGCGCGAGCAGCTGGAGGGCAAGATCACCGCCTTCGTCGGCCACTCCGGGGTCGGCAAGACGACGCTGGTCAACGCCCTGGTGCCGAAGGACCGGCGGCGGACCACCGGCATCGTCAACGCGGTCACCGGCCGCGGCCGGCACACCACCACGTCCGCGCTCGCGCTGCCGCTGCCCGACGGCCGCGGCTGGGTCGTCGACACCCCCGGCGTACGGTCGTTCGGACTGCACCACGTCGACCCGTCACGCGTCATCAACGCGTTCCCCGACCTCCAGCCGGGCACCGAGAACTGCCCGCGCGGCTGCACCCACGACGAGAACCAGCCGGAGTGCGCGCTGGACGCCTGGGTGGCCGAGGGGCACGCCGATCCGGCGCGGCTCGACTCCCTGCGCCGGCTGCTCTCGACCCGCGAGCGGCGCGAGGGCGACTGACGCCGACCGGCCTCGATGTGGCCGTATTCGGCCCTTGCGCATCGGTCATGTTTGCGAGTTTCAACAATTGGTAAAGGCATAATCGTCCGTGCGGGACCGGCCCGCCAACTACGCAGGAGGCAACGGACGATGGCATGGCTGATGGTCGTGGTCGCCGGACTGCTGGAGACCGGTTTCGCCGTCTGCCTGAAGCTCTCGCACGGCTTCACCCGGCTCTGGCCGACCGTCGCGTTCGCCGCGTTCGCCCTGGGTAGTTTCGGCCTTCTGACGCTGGCGCTGAAGAAGCTGGACGTGGGGCCCGCGTACGCGGTGTGGACCGGCATCGGCGCGGCCGGGACGGCGATCTACGGCATGGTCTTCCTCGGTGACGTCGTCTCGACGCTGAAGCTGGTGTCGATCTCACTGGTGATCATCGGAGTGATCGGGCTCCAGCTGTCCGGCTCCGCGCACTGACGGGTCGTCCGGCCGGGCGGCGGGGGAACGATCACGCAGGAGAGCGCGAGCCGGAGGGCGATCTCGCAGCGCCCCGCCACCGTCGGGCACGGGGCGGCCGGATGCGACGCGGCCACCACCCGGTCCCTGGCCAGGGCGAGCAGGCGGGCGGGGCCCGGGACGTCGTGGGCCGGGACATCGCGGCTCGGGCGGGGCAGCCCCTCGCCCCAGAGCCCGGTGAGCAACCCCTTGACCAGCGGGTCCTCGCGGGCGGCCCGTACGGTCCAGCGCGCCACGGCGGCCGGGTGCTCCGGCGCGGGAGCCGTCAGCGCGCGGTCCACGCCGGTCAGATAGCCGTCGGCGGCCTGCCGCAGCAGCGCGCCGGCCAGACCGCCCTTGGTGCCGAACTCGTTATAGAGGGTCTGCCGGGAGACACCGGCCAGCGCGGCGACGTCGACCATCCGCACCGTGCGCCAGGGCCGGTCGGCGAGCGCCCTGAGCGCGGCGTCCAGCAGGGCTTCTCGCGCTGTCGGCATCGCCGCCTCCCACGCCCCGGGGCCTGCGGTTCAGAGTTGAGGCGCCCATGGCGGCTGTCAAGGGGCCGCGTACGGTCCGGGTCAACGGGGGCGGGGACCGGGAGCCGAGGTCACGGGCGGCGGGGTCAACGGGGGCCAGGGTCACCGGGGCCGGGGCCACCGGGGCCGGGGGCCGGTGGCCCGTGCCCCGTACGGCTGGATACTGTGACGGCATGCCCGACTACCACGATGATCTGCGCCTCGCCCATGTACTGGCGGACGCCGCCGACGCGGCGACGATGGACCGGTTCAAGGCCCTCGACCTGAAGGTGGAGACCAAGCCGGACATGACGCCGGTGAGCGAGGCCGACAAGGCCGCCGAGGAGCTGATCCGCGGCCACCTGCACCGGGCCCGCCCGCGCGACGCGATTCTGGGCGAGGAGTACGGGGTCGAGGGCACCGGGCCGCGGCGCTGGGTGATCGACCCGATCGACGGCACCAAGAACTACGTACGCGGTGTGCCGGTGTGGGCGACGCTGATCTCGCTGATGGAGGCCGGGGGAGGGGGTACCTCCCGCTCGAGCGGAGCCGAGAGTGGGGGAGGTTTCCAGCCGGTGGTCGGCGTGGTCTCCGCGCCGGCGCTGAACCGGCGCTGGTGGGCGGCGAAGGGCGCGGGCGCGTTCTCCGGACGCAGCCTCACCTCCGCGACCCGCCTGCACGTGTCCAAGGTGGAGACGATCGCGGACTCCTCGTTCGCCTTCTCCTCGCTGAGCGGCTGGGAGGAGCAGGGCCGCCTGGACGGCTTCCTGGACCTGACGCGGGCCTGCTGGCGGACGCGGGGGTACGGCGACTTCTGGCCGTACATGATGGTCGCCGAGGGTTCGGTGGACATCTGCGCGGAGCCGGAGCTCTCGCTCTGGGACATGGCGGCGAACGCGATCATCGTCCAGGAGGCGGGCGGCCGGTTCACCGACCTGGACGGGGCCGACGGCCCCGGCGGCGCCAACGGAGCCGCGTCGAACGGGCTGCTCCACGAAGAGCTGCTGGGCTACCTCAACCAGCGCTACTGACATCCCTGCCGGTCGCCGGGCGCTCGCGGGTGCGGCGCGTGCTCGCGCACTCCCCCGGTATGCGCCCGGCCCACGCCTTGTCGGGCCCGCCCGAGGGTGCAACTCTGAGAGTCCCCCCGCTTGTGAATTTGTGAACCGACTCACAGAGTCGGCTCACCGAGGAGGTGGCTCGTTCCATGCTCGTCCGTGACGCCATGAGCACGGTGGTCCTCACCATCGGCCCCGCCCACACGCTCCGCCAGGCCGCCCGGCTGATGTCGGCCCGCCGCATCGGGGCGGCCGTCGTCCACGACCCGGACACCTACGGGTTCGGGATCATCACCGAGCGCGACATCCTCGACGCGATCGGGTCGGGCCAGGACCCCGACCTGGAGACCGCGTCCGCCCACACCACCACCGACGTGGTGTTCGCCGTCCCGGCCTGGACCCTGGAGGAGGCCGCGGCGGCCATGACGCACGGCGGGTTCCGGCACCTGATCGTGCTGGACGGCACCGGCCCGGTGGGCATCGTGTCGGTGCGCGACATCATCCGCTGCTGGGCGCCCGCCCGTCGCCGTAGCGTGGCGGCCGCCGGGTCGGCGTAGGAACGGCCAATGGGCCGGATCCCCGCGAGGGGAGCCGGCCCACCGTCGACGGCAAGCGTCAGGTCAGCCGCGAAGGGCCTGAACCGCGGTGTCCAGCCGCTTGCCGAAGTCACCGTCCGCCTGGCGGAAGTTGTTGATCGCGCGCTCGGCGATGTCGTCGCGCGAGACCTGGGAGATGAACCCGGCGAGGTTGTCGATCAGCCGGCCCTTCTCGTCCTCGGAGAGGAGCCGGTAGAGGTTTCCGGCCTGCACGAAGTCGTCGTCCTCGGCGTGGACGGGGGCCTCGTGGTTGCCGGTGGCACCGGTGACGGGGACGGACTGCCACAGCGGCCGGTCCGTCTGGAAGGGGCCGCCGAAGCTGTTCGGCTCGTAGTTCTTGGTGCCGTTGTGGCGGCCGTCGTAGAGGTAGCCGTCCCGGCTGTTGGTGCGCGCCTCGGTGGCGTGCGGGCGGTTCACCGGCAGGTGGTCGGCGTTGATGCCGACGCGGTAGCGGTGGGCGTCGCCGTACGCGAAGAGACGGCCCTGGAGCATCTTGTCCGGGGACGGGCCGATGCCCGGCACGAAGTGCGCGGGGCTGAAGATCGACTGCTCGACCTCGGCGAAGACGTTCTCCGGGTTGCGGTTGAGCTCCAGCTTGCCGATCTCGATCGGCGGGTAGTCCGCGTGCGGCCACACCTTGGTGAGGTCGAACGGGTTGAAGCGGTACGTCGCCGCGTCCGCCGCCGGCATGATCTGGACCTGCACCGTCCAGGACGGGAAGTCACCGCGCTCGATCGACTCGCGCAGGTCGCGCTGGTGCGAGTCGGGGTCGACGCCGGAGAGCCGGACGGCCTCCTCGGTGGTGAGGTTCTTGATGCCCTGGTCGGTCTTGAAGTGGTACTTGACCCAGAAGACCTCGCCGGCCTCGTTGTTCCACTGGAAGGTGTGCGAGCCGTACCCGTTCATGTGGCGCAGCGTGGCCGGGATGCCCCGGTCGCCGAAGAGCCAGGTCACCTGGTGCGTCGACTCGGGCGACAGACCCCAGAAGTCCCAGACGTTGTCCGCCTCCTGCGAGCCGGTGTACGGGTCGCGCTTCTGGGTGTGGATGAAGTCGGGGAACTTGATGGCGTCCTTGATGAAGAACACCGGGGTGTTGTTGCCGACGAGGTCGTAGTTGCCCTCTTCGGTGTAGAACTTCAGCGCGAAGCCACGCGGGTCACGCACGGCATCGGCGGAGCCGAGGTTGCCGGCGACGGTGGAGAAGCGCAGGAACGTCTCGGTCTGCTTGCCGACCTCGGAGAGGAACTTCGCCCGGGTCCACTGCGACACGTCGCGGGTCACGGTGAAGGTGCCGTACGCGCCGGCGCCGCGGGCGTGCACGACGCGCTCCGGGATGCGCTCGCGGTTGAAGTGGGCGAGCTTCTCCAGGAGCGCCTGGTCCTGGACGAGAACCGGACCGCCGGCGCCCGCGGTCTCACTGTTCTGGTTGTCGGCTACCGGCGCCCCGGCCTCCGTGGTGAGCGGTCCCTGCGTCACGTGCGCCTCCTGCGTCATGTCCTGTACAGCCATCTGTTTCCTGTACAGCCCTGTCCCTTGGCGAATGCCGGTCTCGATCCTACAATGGACAATGTCTAAGTCAAGTGAACATCCAAAGTCACACCCGATCGGGACTCGGTCCCTCCACTGTTAGGCTGGATTGCATGAGCGACCTGCTGGAACGACTCCGTGGACGCGGCTGGCGCATGACGGCGCAGCGGCGTGTCGTGGCCGAGGTCCTCGACGGGGACCATGTGCACCTGACGGCTGACGAGGTCCACGCGAGGGCCGTCGACAAGCTGCCCGAGATCTCGCGCGCCACCGTCTACAACACCCTCGGTGAGATGGTGTCCCTCGGTGAGGTGCTGGAGGTCTCCACCGATCGCCGCGCCAAGCGGTACGACCCGAACGCGCACCGCCCGCACCACCACCTGATCTGCGGCCAGTGCGGCGCCATCCGTGACGTGCACCCGGCGGGCAACCCGCTCACGGACCTGCCGGCGGAGGAGCGCTACGGCTTCACGGTCTCCGGCGTCGAGGTGACGTACCGAGGGCTCTGTCCGAGCTGCGCCGCTGCTGCCTGAGAGCACCCCTGAGCATGTCGGGCCCGCCTGTCGGACAGGCGGGTCCGGCTTTTTTCGGGGGTACCGACATGGTGTTTCGGGGGTGCCGACAAGGCGTGGGGATGCTGACCGACATGACGAAGGCCCGGATCTCTGGTCGAGATCCGGGCCTTCGTTCTTCAGTAGCGGGGACAGGATTTGAACCTGCGACCTCTGGGTTATGAGCCCAGCGAGCTACCGAGCTGCTCCACCCCGCGTCGGTGAATGCAACATTACGTCAGCAGGTCGAACGGCGCAAATTCATTCACACCGGCCCCGGGGGGCTGGGTTCTGTCGCGCTGCGCGGTCCCGGCGTTACGCGGTTCCGGCCTTACGCGGTCCCGGCCTTACGCGGTGAGCTCCTGGTGCAGCGCGTCGCGCAGCCGTGCCGCCCGCTCGGCCACCTCGGCCGGGCCCAGCTCCACGGCCCGCGCGCACCAGCGCTGGCCCTCGGTGAGCTCGCCCCGGCGGGCGGCGAGCAGGGCCAGGCGCAGCGCGGCCCGGCCGTGACCGTCGTTGGCCGCACGACTCCACCACAGGGCGGCCTCGCGCTCGCTGCCCTCGCGGGCGAGCAGCAGGCCCAGGTTGAAGGCGCCGTTGCGGCTGCCCGCCTCGGCGGCCTCCCGGTACCAGTGGGCGGCGCTCTCCACGTCCCCGCGCGCGGCGGCGAGCATGCCGACCCTGACCTGGGCGCGGCGGTGGCCCTGCTGGGCGGCGCGCTCGTACCACTCCTCGCACTCGGTCTTCTCCGGCATCGGCTCGCCCAGCGCGGGCGGGCCCGGCGGCGGCTGGCGCGCGTCGAGCACCCCGGCCAGCCGGAACGCCGCCTCGGCGCTGCCGCCGCCCGCCGCGCACCGCAGATGGCGCTCGGCCTCCCGGTCCTCGCCGTCGCGCAGCAGGGCCATGGCGACCTGAAGCGCCGCGTCGGTGTGCCCGGCGGCCGCCGCCCGCTGGTACCAGCCCAGCGCCGTACGGTCCTCGTCGCGCCCGGCGTGCAGGATGCCGAGGTTGAAGGCGGCGTCCACGCTGCCCGCCTCGGCCGCCTTGGAGAACCAGGGCTCGGCTCCGGTGTGGTCGCCGGCCTGGAGCAGCAGCACGGCGAGCGCGTTGGCGGCCTCGCGGTGCCCGGCGTAGGCGGCGCGGCGGTACCACTGCTCGGCCTGCGGCGTACGGTCCTGGGCGGCGCAGAGCAGCCCGAGGTTGTACGCGCCGTTCACGTCACCGGCGTCCATGGCGGCCCGGTACCAGCGCTCGGCGGTCTGCTGCTCGCCGCGCGCCGCGTGCAGGGCGCCCAGCGCGTTGGCCGCGTTGCCGTCACCGTCCTGGGCGGCGCGCAGCCACCACACGGCGGCGCTCTCCTCGTCGCCCGCGTCGCGCAGCAGGAAGCCCAGCGCGCAGGCGGCGCGGGCCTCGCCGTCCTTGGCGGCGGTGAGATACCAGCGGCCCGCCTCCTTCAGCTCGCCACGCTGCTCCAGGATCGCGCCGAGGTGCAGGGCGGCGCGGCGGTGGCCCCGGGCGGCGGCCCGGCGGTACCACTGCTCGGCCTCGCCGACCCGGCCCGCCGCCGGACCGGCCACGGGGCTGTCGCCCGCCGGGCCGCTCTTCGCGCCCTTCGTTCCCGTCGCACCCTGCGTACGCCGCGTGCCCGTCGCCGGTGCGGGCACGGGCGCGGGCGCGGCCGGGTCGCCGGGGTAACCGAGGCCGCCGCGGCCGGTGCCCCGGCCCAGGCCGAAGGCCTCGTGCGGGTCCTCGACCGCGTTCCGCTCCAGGGTGCGGGCCAGCCGGTAGGCGGCCTCGCGGTGGCCCTGCTCGGCGGCCGCGCGCAGCCAGCGCTCGGCGCCGATGTCGCCGCGGTGCTCCAGGAGGTCGGCCAGCGCGTAGGCGCCCAGCGCGTGGCCCTGCTCGGCGGACTGGCGCAGCCAGTATTCGGCGCCGGGCTCGTCCCCGCGCTCGCGGAAGTGGCGGCCCAGCGCGTGCGCGGCGGCGGCGGAGCCGGCCACGGCGGCGATGCGCCACCAGCCGGCGGCCTCGTCCGGGTAGCCCCGCTGGTGGAGCAGGACGCCCAGGTTGTTGGCGGCGGCCCGGTCGCCGTCGGCGGTGGCTGCGCGGAGGTAGGTCTCGGCGCCGTCCAGCTCGCCGCGGCGCAGCAGCAGGGCGCCCAGCACGCTCATGGACGCGGTGTCCCCGGCCTCGGCCGCCCGGCGGTGGCGCGCCTCCGCCTCGGCGCTGGCCGCCGCGTCGACGGCGTCCGTGGTGCCCGCGTCGGAGGTGGTCACATCCGAGGCGGGCGCGTCCGAGGTGATCCCGGCCGAAGTGGTCCCGCGCGTGACGCCGGCGGGGCGCACGGCGTCCGCGTGTCCCACCGTCGCGGTGGTCTCGCTCGTGGTACGCCCCCTGCCCCGGGTCGGCGCCTCGACGGCGGGCCCCGCTTCACCGGCGGTGGTGGCGTCCCGTGGTCCGGGTGTGCTCGCGTTCGCTCCGGCCGCCCCGGCGATGACGGCAGCGAAGGCCGCATCTGCCACCTTGTCCGTCTTCTGGCCGCGCCGCTGCACAAACCGCCCTGTCTCCAACAGAGTTGCCCTGTCCCCCATAAATACCATCGTCGCACCACCTGTAACCCGCGTACACCTGGTATATCGCGGCCAGTGAGGTCACTTCAGCGTTTTGTCGACATGCCCACAGAGAGACAAGTCAAACACGTCGGGACCCAACTGGTGCCCAACGAACCGCACTTCACGCCCACAGAACGAGAAAGTCGCGACGGCACGACGAAGGCCCGGATCCCATAGGATCCGGGCCTTCGTTCTTCAGTAGCGGGGACAGGATTTGAACC
>NZ_JBEYKR010000099.1:0-26934 GCF_040703535.1 Streptomyces sp. NPDC007346 | reverse complement strand
TGTTGCTGCTGTCGGGCCTGCTCGCGCTCTCCGCGCGAGCGGAGGTGAGTCGCCCATTACCGTGGAGGAACGAGGCAGACCCCCAGCAGACAGCCCCGCCCCCGGCCGCACTGCCCTACGTCGAGCAGGACCGAAGGGGCGTCCGTCAGCCGTGGGAGTCCTCTGGGACTCTTCTGGGACTTCCGGCTTCATCAACCGGCACGAGCATGAAACAGCTGAAAGCCCATTCGCTCAGGTCAGCGACCACATCCCCTCTCATCCGTGCAGGTCAACGCGCTGACTGGTCTCTTCCGGCACATCTGACCGGCGGGTGCCGCCGCGCCTCGTCCGGCCCGCTGCGCACCGGCAGCCTCCCCTCCATCGGCGGGGAGGCTGCCGGTGCGAGGCTCGCTGTTGAAGGCAGGCCCGGTGTGTGGTGAACCGCGGGGCACGGCCTCCGGGGAAGGTCCGTGTACCGGCGTCGAGCATCCGGTGCCGTCCGCCCGTGCCGGGGCCGGCGTGTGCCCGGTGGTGGGTGGCCGGGTGGACGGGTGTCGTTCCGGGGCGCGGTAATTGTTCCGTAGTCCTACGTGGTGATGCCCCGATTGTTCTGGCCATGGTCACGGCCGGAGGGTGTCCGGCAGCAACCTTCGACAAGGAGCTGTCATGAAGTCACGACACCGCTTGCTGGGCGCCTTCGCCGCCGTGCTCGCGCTACCGCTGTTCGCTCTGCCGGCGACCGCATCCGCGGCCGACACCCCGCCATCCGCGGTCACCCCGCTCGGTGACACTCCCCTGCCGCCCAGCGTCTCACCGCAGTCCGTCGGCGGGACGAAGGCGTCGGTCAAGGACCACCCCTTCATCATCGCGGCCCTGCGGGAGGGCGGGGCACGTCCGCAGGGGCAGACCTGCACCGGGTCCGTGATCGCGCCCCGCAAGATCCTCATCGCCGCCCACTGCAAGGAGGCGGACGGGGCCAAGTCGTTCCTCTACGGCCTCGACGACCTCAACGCCGGCGGCGGTACGCGGATCGGCGTGACCAGTTACGACATCCACCCCAAGTACGTCACCTTCGACCAGGGCTACGACGTCGCCGTGGTCACCACCGACCGGGACATCCCGGTGCCGGGCGGCCAGTACGCCCAGGTGGCCACCTCCGCCGACACCGAGCTGAACAAGCCGGGCAAGAACGGGCTGGGGCTGGGCTACGGCAAGAAGGACTTCAACGACAACAGCCGTGACGTCAGCCTGACCAAGTTCGACCTGCCCGTGGTGGCCGGGAGCAACTGCAGCGGTGTGGGCGCCGGCTTCAGAGATGCCACGATGATCTGCAGCGGCTACAGCGACGGGCGGGTGACGATCCTGCCCGGCGACAGCGGTGGCCCCCTGATCGTCGACGGCAAGGTCGCCGGTGTCGCGTCGTGGAGCCGCAGCGACTTCAGGTGGTACAGCGTCTACGGCCGTCTGAACAACGACATGGGTGACTGGGTCAAGGAGCAGATCGGCCAGGCCCCGCCGACGGACACGTTCTCGCTCGAGGCGTCGCCTTCGGCCGTCAAGGCCGACCCCGGCGGCCATGTCTCGACCACGGTGACGAGCACGGCGGGCCGCGACGGCAGCGAGACGGTCGAACTGACCGCTTCGGGCCTGCCGCAGGGTGCGAAGGCGACCTTCCAGCCCTCGTCGATCACCACCGGCAGCACCGCGAAGCTGACCATCGAGACAGCGGCGAACACCCCGCAGCAGGACTACACGGTCACGGTCACCGGCACCGGCACGAGCGGCACGGCGACCGCGAAGGTCACCCTGACCGTCGGGTCCGGCCAGCCTCCGGCCGATGACCTCAAGATCACGGTCGGCCCCTCCGGCGGGACGGTGCGGCCCGGCTTCTTCGCCGACGCCACGGTGACCGTGGCCGGCGGAACCGGCACCGTGACCCTCTCCGCGAGTGGCGCGGGCCTGCCCTTGGCGCCCTTCTTCAGCCCTCCCAGGCTGAACGGCGGCGGGACGTCGCAGATGCAGGTGGTCGGGCCGTTCCAGCGCGGGACCTACCCGGTCACCGTGACCGCGAGGGACGCGGCCGGCAAGACGGCGACGGCGACCTACACCCTCACCGTCCAGTAGGAACAAGGGAGAAGGGCCCATGAGGGGCGGCCCCTCTCCCCCGTCTCGGGGAGGCCGCGCCAGGCGCGGCCTCCCCGTCCCTCTCACGGGCCGGAAGGTCTCACGTGTCGGAAAGCCTCACGGGGCGGAAGGTCTCACGGATCAGAAAGTGAGAGTGAATCCATCGATCGAGCCCGTGTCGAACCGGTACACGTCCTGCACCCGCAGGCTCCACGTGCCGTTCGCGGATTCCGACGAGGCGTCCACGGTGTAGGTGGTGTGGATACCCGACGACGAGCCGATGCCACCGGGCTTCTTCAGGGTGAAGACCGCGCCGCTCGGGCCGACCAGCTCGACCACCAGGTCAGCGGTGTAGGTGTGGCTGATGTCCACCTTCACCCGCAGTTCCGCCGGTGCCCTCCCCTCACAGCCCTCCTGGGTGACGGAACTGGACACCGCGGCCCCGGCGTCCGGGATCGCCACCCGGGTGGTGTTCGACTTCGCGCCGCACTTCGCGGGCGGGTCGCCGCCGCCGATGAACGACACGTTCAGCAGCTTGTTGGGCGAGCCGCTCCCGGCGTTGTTGATCACCCCGTCGGTCGCGCCGTTGACGAGCGCGTCCCGCGTCGCCTGCGGAGTGGCACCGGGGTTGGCCGCCAGGTGGAGCGCGGCCGCTCCGGCTACGTGCGGCGCGGCCATCGACGTACCGCTCATGTTCGAGCTGCTGCCGTTGTTCAGCCCGAGCGAGGTGACGTTGTTGCCCGGGGCGAAGATGTCGGTGCAGCGGCCGTAGTTGGAGAAGGACGCCCGGTTGTCCCTGTCGTCGGAGGCATTGACCGTGATCACCTCCGGCACGCGCGCCGGGCTGGTGTTGCAGGCGTCGGTGTTGCTGTTGCCCGCGGCCACCGCGTAGACGATGCCGGCCGCGACGGACCGCTTGATCGCCTCGTCGCCGACCCCGACCTGGTCCATGCCCAGGCTCAGGTTGGCCACGGCGGGCTTGGCGGCGTTGGCCGTCACCCACTCGACGGCGTCCACCACCGCGGAGTCCGGTCCGGTGCCGGAGCAGTCCCCGCCGAGGACCTTCAGGCCGACGAGCTTCACCTTCTTGGCCACGCCGTAGGTCTTGCTGCCGATCGTGCCCGCGACGTGCGTGCCGTGGCCGAAGCAGTCGGAGCCGCCGCTGCCGACGAAGTCCCTGCCGACCGAGGCGCGGCCCTCGTACTCGGGGTTGTCCGGCTTGATGCCGCTGTCCAGTACGTAGGCGGTGACGCCCTCACCGGTGTTGGGGTAGGTGTAGGACCTGTCCAGCGGCAGGGGCTTCTGGTCGATGCGGTCCAGCCCCCACGTCGGGTTGGTCTGTGTGCCGGCGACCCGCGTGGTGCCGTCCTCGTAGACGGCCGCCACGGCGGGGTCGGCCGCCAGCCTCCGTGCCTCCTGCCCGGTCAGGCTCCGGGCCGAGAAGCCGTGCAGCGCCCGGCTGTAGTACGAGCGGACCTCACCGCCGTAGCGCTGGGCCAGCGTCGTCGAGGACTGGGCGATGGCCCCGGCGTCCTTCGCGTCCTTGAGGAGAACAATGTACTGGTCCCCGTAGTGCTCCCGGGCCGGGATCACCGTGCCTTCCGGCTGGGCCGCGACGGCCGGGGCTTCGAGGCCCAGACCGAGGCCCAGGGACAGCGTCGCGGCTGCGACGAGAAGTCTGCGCATGCTCTTGCTCCACTTGCTCGATGGAAGAAGCCGCCGTGCGGGTCCGCACCGCGGACGGTGGACGATGGCCATCGACGGCTCACTGTTGGGCGCGCCCGGCCGCCGTAACAAGCGGGGTGATGCTCCGTAGAGTTACGTAACTAATGCCTGGGGCACTCCACTTGAGGTCGGACGCGGGTGGTCGCGCAGCCTTCCCCTCACCGGGGCGTCGATCTAGACTCCGCTCGCCCGGTCCAGGCGGTCCCGGGCGGCCGCCGGCGCCGTGCCGAACCGATCGGAGGTGGACGATGAGCTCCAGGACCACGGCCGGGACCGACGCACCGCCCCTCGTCGGACGGGCGGCCGAACTGGCCGCGCTCGTGTCCGCGGCACTGTCGCCACCCGCCGTGCTCGTCCTCGAGGGTGAGGCGGGAATCGGCAAGACGCGGCTGACCGAGGAGCTCCTGGCACGCCCCGAACTGGCCGGGCACCGTGTGCTCACGGGATACTGCCGGGCCCCGCGGGACGCGTTCCCCTACGGCGCCGTCATCGATGCCCTGCGGGACGCCGGACGGCACCTGGCCGACATGGCTCCGCCCACGCCGCTGCTCGGTGTTCTCGGCGGCCATCTGCCGGAGCTCATCCCCTTCCTGCCCCCGCCGCCACCGCCCCCCGGGGACAGCCGCACCAGGACCCACTGGTTCTTCCGCGCCACGCGCGAACTGCTGGATCTGCTGGGCCCGTCGGTCCTGGTGATCGAGGATCTGCACTGGGCGGACGACGACTCGCGCCGGTTACTGCGGTACCTCATGAGCGACCTGCCACCGCGCACGGTCATGCTGGTGACCTACCGGCCGGAGGAGACACCCGGTGGGCTCCCGCTGGGCCACGCGCACGGGCCGGCGACCGGCGGCGCGAGTACGCGGGTGCGGCTCGAGCGCCTCGACACCGACGAGGTACGCCGCCTGGCGGCGGGCCTGCTGGCAACGCCCGACGTCTCGGCGGCGTTCGCGGCCCGCCTGCGCGACCGTACGGCAGGGGTTCCGCTGCTCGTACGGGAGACGGTACGCGCGCTGCGCGACCCGGCGGACGCGGCTCATGGAGACGATGCCTCCGCCCGGCGGCTGCTCGACGCCGCCGAGGTGCCGGCCTCGGTCCGCGAGACGACCGTCGCCCGCCTGTGGCGCCTCCCGCTCGCCGCGCGCCGCATCACCGAAGCCGCAGCCGTGCTGGCCGAGCCCGCACCGGTCGAACTGCTCGCCGCCGTCGCCGGGTTGGACGGCGTACGGGGCCGGCACGCCCTCACGCTGACACTGGAACGCGCCGCACTGGTCGAGGCCCCCGGCTGCCGCTACGGCTTTCGCCACCGGCTCGCGCGACAGGCGGCCTACGAGGGGATCGCGGGGCCACTACGGCAGGAACTGCACCGCAGGGCCGCGCGCGCACTGTGCGAACAGCGACCGGAGTCCTGGCTGGAACTGGCCGAGCACAGCCGCAAGGCGGGCGATCCGGCCGGCGCCCTGCGGTACGGCGAAGCCGCCTGCGACCGGGCCATCGCCGCCGGAGACCCGGCCACCGCGATCGAGTTGTTGCAGTCGCTGCTGAAGGCGCCGGACCTCTGCCTGGTGACCGCCGATGTGGACAGGCTGGCGGTGAAGCTCGGCGCCGTGGCCACCAACGGCGTCTCCCAGGCCGAGGTTCTCACCACGCTGGAGGCGCTGCTCGCCGACAACCGCCTCTCCGGGTCGCTGGCCGCCGAGATCCGCCTCAGCCTGGGGCTGCTGCTGGTCCGGCAGGCGGACAGGCTGGAGGCGGCCCGCGTCGAGCTCGAGGTGGCGGTGGCCGGGCTCGGGCACCGCCCCGACCTCGCCGGGCGCGGCATGGCGGTACTCGCCCAACCGTTGCTGGGAGCGGCCCCCCTGCGCGCCCATCTGCCGTGGCTGGACCGGGTGGACGCGCTCATCGGCACGACGGACGACCCGCGACTGCGGCTGACGCTGCTGGCCAACAACTGCCCCTCGCGCCTGCACACCGGTGACCCCAAGGCGTGGGCGGTGCTCGGCTCCCTCCCCGCCAGGGCCGACACGCCCGAGGAGCAGCGGCAACTGGCCCGGCTCTACTGCAACGCCGCGGACGCGGGGGTCTGGACCGGGCACCACAGCCGAGCCCGTGGCCTGTTGCAGCGCGGCATGCAGCTCGCGGCCGACTCCGGGGCCCCGTACGTGGTGAGCAGCGCGAGAGCGACCGGCGTGCACGTCGACTGGCTGAGCGGTTCCTGGGGCGGACTGGAGGAGCGTGTGCAGGCTCTGCTGGCCGAGTACCGCGACCTGCTGCCGGTGGCCAGTGAGATGTCCCTGGTCCTCGGCCTGCTCGCGGCGGCCCGCGGCGCCTGGGACCGGGCAGCCGCGTATCTGGCCACGACCGGAATCCACCAACCGGACAACGCGGTCGCCCCGGTGGTGCTCTCGGCGTACGCCGGCACGGTTGACATGCTGCTCGCGCAGAACGCCGACGAACCGGCGGGCGCCGAGGCCGAACGGGGCCTGAAGTTCCTGCGTACCAAGGGGGTCTGGGCCTGGGCCGGCGCCCTCGTCCCGGTGGCGGCGGAGGCGTTCTGCCGGACGGGCCGGCTGGCGGAGGCGCACGAGCTGCTCGCCGAGCTGGACCGCGAGACGAGGACCCTGGCCGCGCCGATGTCCCGGGCCGCGCTGGCCCACGCCCGTGGGATCGTCACCGCCCACGACGGCGAACCGGTCGCGGCGGCCCGGTCCTTCGAGCAGGCTCAGGCCCTCTACGAGCGCCTGCCGGCGCCCTATGCGGCGGCCCGGACGGCGGAGCGTCTGACCCGGTGCCGCCTCGCCCTGGGCGAGACGGACGCGGCGAGCACCTTCGACGAACTGGCGGGCGTCTTCGCGACGCTGGGCGCCCCCCGTGACGCGGCCCGCTGCCGGCACGCCTTCCGCTCGACGGGCGCGAGCACCCCGTCCCCGCGGGGCCGCCGCGGGTACGGGGACGAACTCTCGCCCCGCGAGCACGACGTGGCCCGGCTGCTGGGCGACGGGCACACCAACCGCGAGATCGCCGAAGCGCTCTTCCTGTCGATCCGGACCGTGGAGCAGCACGTCGCGAACGTACTGCGGAAACTCAACGTGCGCTCCCGCACGGAAGTGATCGGCACCCCGCCGCCCAGCTGAGACGGCCGGAAGGCCGGCTGCGCGGGCCGCGGACGGACAGCGCGCACACCGCGCCGAGGCCGCGCCGGGAGGACGCCGAGGCCGCGCCGGGAGTACGGGGAGGAGGAGGCGTACACCGAGTTCGGGAGGCCGCTCGCGCGGCGCCCGCTCACTCCACCGCCCGCTCACTCCACCGCCCGCTCCCCCGACGCCGTCGCGAGCCGCGACTCCATCGACCGCACCAACAGGGCCAGCGCGTCCAGAACCTTGGCCCGATCGTCGCCCAGCCCCGAGAGCAGGGTCGACTCCACCGCCAGCTGGCGCGGGAAGAGGGCGTCGACGGCTCTTTCCCCTTCCGGCGTGACGGTGATCAGCGCGACCCGCTTGTCGGTGGTGCTCGGGGTACGGACGATGAAGCCGCGGCGGTCCAGCTTGGCGAGGGTCTTGCTCACCGCCGCCCGCGAGAGTCCGTGGTGCTCCGCGATGCGCCGGGCGATGACGGGAGCCGTCGCGTACCGCAGCGGGATCAGCAGATCCACTTCGGGGGCGGTGAGCGGCGCCCCCTCGTAGACGGACTCGACGGCGGTGGAGACCAGCGCCGACGCGCGCTTGAGCAGCTCGACCACCTCCATCGATCCGGCGTCGAGGCCGGGGTGGGCGGCGGACCACTGCGCACGGACCACAGCGGGGGACGGCAGCATCGAAAAGCTCCTTTGTTAACCGGTGAACTACCTGTTATCGTTTTTCCATGCCCTCTGCACCTACGTCACGGGCCGAAGCGCCCGCGACCGTACCCCACTCCCCCGGAAGCCCCGTGAAGCGGGCGGCCTCGCTGGTCGCGATCCTGGCCGTGCTCACCGCGGCCGGCCCGCTCGCGATCGACATGTACGTGCCCGGTTTTCCCGAGATGAAGGAGTCACTGCACGCCGGCAGCTCCGCCATCCAGCTGACCATGACCGCCGTCCTGGCAGGACTCGTGGTCGGGCAGCTGATCATCGGCCCCGTCAGCGACAGCATCGGGCGGCGCAAGCTGCTCATCGGTGGCGTGATCGGCTACACGGCGATGTCCCTGGTCTGCGCACTGGCCCCCGGCATCGGCGTCCTCACAGCGGGCCGCTTCCTCCAAGGTGTCGCCGGTGCGGCCGGAATGGTGCTGGCGCGCGCGATCCTCACGGACTGCTTCCAGGGTCGCGACCTTCCCCGCTACTTCGCCCTGCTGGCCCAGATCCTCGGTGCGGCGCCCGTGGTGGCCCCGATCGTGGGCGGGGCCGTTCTCGCCGTGTCCGGCTGGCGCATGGTGTTCGTCGTACTGGCGCTCATCGGCGCGGTGCTCGCGGTCGTCGTCGTGATCCAGGTCCCCGAGACGCTCCCCCCGGAGCGCAGGCACAAGGGAGGCCTCAGCGGCACGTTCCGCTCGATGGGCCGGCTGACCCGTCACCGCGCCTTCATCGGCTATGTACTGGTCCTCAGCTTCGCCTCGGCGGCCCTGTTCGCCTATGTCAGCGGATCGGCCTTCGTCTTCGAGAGCCTCCACGGCTTCTCGGCGACCTCGTACGCGCTGGTCTTCGCGGTCAACGCCGTCGGCATGCTGGCGGCCGGCGCGGTCTTCGGCAAGCTGGCCCACCGCGTCCCCCTGAACAGCCTGCTCCTCGCGGGGGTGGCCGTCGCGGTGGCCGGAGCGCTGGCCCAGGTGCTGCTGGTCGCCACGGTGGGCGAGACCGTCGCGGGCACCTGGATCAGCCTGTTCGTCGTGACCACCGGGATCGGCATGGTCTTCCCGGCCTCCATGAGCCTGGGACAGGCCCTGGGCGGGGCCACCCCGGGTGCGGCATCGGCGCTGATGGGAGGGGTGCAGTTCCTGCTCGGAGCCGCGGCGTCGCCGCTGGTCGGCCTCTTCGGCGAGTCCACCTCGATGCCCATGGCCGCCATCATGCTCGTCTCGCTGGCCCTGAGCGGCGTAGCCCTCCTCGCCCTCTCCCGCCCGTGGCTGCGCCAGGGCGAAGCGGGACAGGACGAAGTCCCGATGCCCGCCCACTGAGGGTCGCCAGAGGCGAAGGGGGGCGGCTCGACCCACAGGGGCCGAGCCGCCCCCTGCCGCCTGCTGCTGGAACCTTCGGCCTGCTGCCGGGCCTTCCACCTCCTTGTTCTGTGCAATGTCACACGGTACATTGCGATCCGGTCGGGGGAGGGGGCCGCGAACCCTGCGTACGCGACCGCACTCGAACCCGCCCACGGAGACACATCGGCTGTCCGCGATCGAGGAGGAACGAGAGTGACGGATGCGCATCAGGAAGCTGTCACGGCCGGCGGGTCGGATGAGCTGGATCAGTTGGGCGAGTTGGGCGAGTCCGATGAGAACAAGGCGCGCAAGAACGGCCTGTACGGGGGCGTGAGCCCCGAACTCGCCGAGAACATGAAGCGGGGCTGGGCGGACACCGAGCGCCGCGACCTCGATCCCATCCCGCAGGCGGACTACACCGCACGCCGCCGGGCGGCGCTCTCCGCCCGGTTCCCCGGTGAACTGCTGGTGGTCCCCTCCGGCAACCCGAAGGTCCGCTCCAACGACACGGACTACCCGTTCCGGCCGTCCTCCGACTACGTCCACCTGACGGGCGACCAGTCGCAGGACGCCGTACTGGTCCTGGAGCCCGGCCAGGGCGGCGAGCACCGGGCGGTCGCCTACCTCCTCCCCCGGTCCGACCGCGAGTCCGGGGAGTTCTGGAGCGACTACCACGGTGAGCTCTGGGACGGCCGCCGCAACAGCCTCACCGAGAACGAGCGGCTCCTCGGCCTGCCCTGCCGCGACGTCCGCACGCTGCCCGAGCGGCTCGCCGCGGCCACCGGCCCGGTCCGGCTGCTGCGTGGTCATGACGCGGGCGTCGACGCCGCCCTGCACGACAAGGTGACCGCCGAGCGCGACACCGCGTTCCGTGTCGCCCTGTCCGAAATGCGCCTGGTCAAGGACGAGTTCGAGATCGCCGACCTGCGCCACGCCTGCCGGGCCACCGCTCGTGGCTTCGAGGACGCGGTGCGGCTCCTGGGCACGGACACGCCGACCCCGGAGCGGGCCATCGAGGGTACGTTCCGGATGCGCGCGCGGATCGAGGGCAACGACGTCGGCTACGCGTCGATCTGCGCCGCGGGACCGCACGCCACGACCCTGCACTGGGTGCGCAACGACGGCGAGACCCGGCCGGGCGAGCTGCTGCTGCTCGACGCCGGGGTGGAGAGCCGCAACCTCTACACCGCCGACGTCACCCGCACCCTGCCGGTCGACGGCCGCTTCACCCCGGTCCAGCGCAAGGTGTACGACGCGGTGTACGAGGCCCAGTCGGCCGGGATCGCCGCGGTCAGGCCCGGTGCCAAGTACCGGGACTTCCACCACGCCGCCCAGCGGGTGCTGACCGAACACCTCGCGGCCTGGGGCCTGTTCGGCGAACGGACGGTGGACGAGGCGTACGAACTCGGGCTGTTCCGTCGCTGGACGCTGGCCGGCACGGGCCACATGCTCGGCCTGGACGTCCACGACTGCGCGAAGGCCCGCACCGAGCTGTACGTGGAGGGCACGCTGGAGCCCGGCATGGTGCTCACCGTCGAGCCGGGCCTGTACTTCCAGTCGGACGACCTGACCGTGCCCGAGGAGCTGCGCGGCATCGGCGTACGGATCGAGGACGACCTCCTGGTCACCGAGGAGGGCAACGAGAACCTCTCGGCCGGCCTTCCCCGGGCCGCCGGCGACGTGGAGGCGTGGATGGCCCGGCTGCGGGGCTGACGGCGGGCGGCGCGGCTCGTACAGTCGCGTTCGCGGTGCGGAGGAGGAACGGACCACCATGAGGACGGGAAGGCATGTGATGGAACAGCAGGACGGCTCGCGCGGGGCGCGGAGTCACGATCGTCAGGCGTCGGCCGCAGTGGCCGAGGTCTTTCGGCAGGGGTGGGCGGACACCGGCAGGAGGCTTCCGCCCGTCTCCGGAGCGGCGTGCGCGGCCAAGCGGCGTGCGGCGGTGTCCGAGCGGTTCCCCGGAGAGCGGATCATCATCCCGTCGGGCGGGCTCAAGGCCCGCAGCAACGACTTCGACTACGCCTTCCGGCCGCATTCGGCGTTCATCCACCTGACCGCCGAGCAGGGGACGGCGGCGGTGCCGGACAGTGTGCTCGTCTTCGAGCCCACCGGCACCGGGCACACGGTCACGCTGTTCACCCGGCCGCGGTCACCGCGCGACGCCGGCCCCTCCGGGGCGGAGTTCTACAGCGACCGCCGGCACGGCGAGTTCTGGGTCGGCCGGCGCCGGACGCTCCGGGAGACCGCCGACGCCCTGGGCGTGGAGACGGCCGCCCGGGACGGCCTGGAGCGGGCTCTCGGCGGCGGCGTCCCGACCCGGGCGGTGCGCGGCGAGGACGCCCTCGTCGACGCGCTGGTCCCGCCGTCCGCACCGGCCGACGCCGAACTCCTCGCCTTCCTCTCGGAGTTGCGGCTGGTCAAGGACGAGTGGGAGATCGAGCAGCTGCGCGCCGCCGTGGATCACACGGTCGCCGGCTTCCACGACGTCGTCGGTGAGCTGCCCCACGCCACCCGCCTCGCGCGAGGTGAACGCTGGGTCGAGGGCACCTTCAACCGCCGTGCCCGGCTGGAGGGTTACGGCCTGGGGTTCGAGACCATCGCGGCGGCCGGCGCGCACGCGTGCGTGCTGCACTGGATGCACAACGACGGCCCGGTGCGGGAAGGGGAGCTGCTCCTGCTGGACGCGGGCGTGGAGGCCGACTCGTTCTACACCGGGGACGTCACCCGTACGCTGCCGGTCGGCGGACGCTTCACGGATGTCCAGCGACGCGTCTACGACCTGGTGTTCGCCGCCCAGTCGGCGGGCATCGCCGCCCTGCGGCCCGGCGCACCGTACGGCGCCTTCCACGACGCCGCGACGCGGGTCATCGCCGAGGGGCTCGACGCCTGGGGCCTGCGGCCCGGTGGCGACGCCGTCCCTCACGAGCCCGGCCTGTACCGCCGGTACACCGTCTGCGGTACGGGCCATATGCTCGGCCTGGACTGCCACGACTGCGCCGCCGCCCGCAGCGAGACGTACCTGGGCGGCGTGCTCGAGGAGGGCCATGTGCTCACCGTCGAGCCCGGACTGTACTTCCAGCCCGACGACCTGACGATCCCCGAGGAACTGCGCGGTATCGGCGTGCGGATCGAGGACGACTTCGTCATCACGGCCGACGGCGCGCTGTGCCTGTCGTCGGGGCTGCCGCGCGGTGCGGACGAGATCGAGGCGTGGATGCGCGCGTCGCGGTGAGGACGCGCCGCCCGCCGCCCGCCCAGGTCTCCGGAGAGCTTCGGTGGACCGGAGGCGGGCGGTGGCGGTGGCGGTGGCGGTGGTCCAGGAGAATCCCCCGGTCCCTATGGGCCGGGGGATTCTCCGTGTGCGTTCATACGAGCCCCCGGGCCCACGCGCGGACCCGGGGCCGGCGCGGTGAGCGCGTCGGCCCCGGGTCGGGGGGTGGGGTCGGCCGGTCAGTAGGTGGTGGTGACCGTGGCCCCGTCGAAGGTGGTCGCGGCGTGGAGGCTGATGTAGTTGGCGCCGCTGGGCGGGTTGGTGATCGTCAGGGTGTGGGTGTTGCCGGGGCCGGTGGCGCGGTGGGTGTGCGACGTGGTGGTGGCCCAGCCGTAGTTGCTGTAGTAGAGGTCGGCGTTGCCGGTGCCTCCGGTGACGGTGATCCTCAGCTGGGCGGTGCCGGCCGGGATGTACAGGTAGTGGTAGGCGTAGTTGCCGGTGGTGGCGGAGAGGTTGCTGCGGCGGCAGTCCTTGCCGAGGAGCCTGGTGTCCGCCTCCGTGCACTCGGCGACCACGGGGGCGCCGGAGACGGTGACCGTCCGGGTGGTGGTGGCCGTGGCGCCCTTGTCGTCGGTGACGGTCAGTCGGACGGTGTAGGTGCCGGCGGCGCTGTAGGTCTTGGCGGGGTTGGCCTGGGTGGAGGCGGTGCCGTCGCCGAAGTCCCAGGAGCGGGAGGCTATGGTGCCGTCCGCGTCGGTGGAGCGGTCGGTGAAGGTGACCGTCAGGTTCTGGACCGCGGCGGTGAACTCGGCCGTGGGGGCCTGGTTGCCCGGCGTGGTGCCGCCGCCTCCGCAGTCACCGGCCGCGCACCCGGCCAGCCAGGTCCGCCAGTCGCTGTCGTAGCGGGTGCCGATGGTGCTGGTGAGGTAGGTCCGGGCGGCGTTCCACTCGCCGGTGCGGTAGTGGCCGAGCACGCGGTCCATGTCGGCGGGGCGCTTCTCCAGCATGTAGCGCGCGGCGAGGTATCCCCAGCGGTACACCCGGGTGGTGTCGTGGCTGTAGTCGGTGTTGAACAGCGTGCTCAGGGCGTACGTTCCCCGGCCGGCCTCGGTCATCGCCTCGGTGTAGGGCTGCCCTCGGTAGGAGTAGGAGATGAACTCCGCGAAGCCCTCCACCCACCAGATCGTGGGGGTGGTCATGTTGGCGGCGAAGTCGCCGTACATGTTGAAGCGGCCGTCGAGGTAGTGGGTGTACTCGTGGTTGAGGTTCCAGATGTGGAACTCCGGCCGCAGCCACTCCGCCTCGTAGGCGATGAACCGCGGCTGGTTGCCCACGACGGAGGGGTCGCCCTCCAGGTACATGCCGCCGTTGTTGGTGTCGATGCCGTACATCGCGCCGGCGTACGTCTGGTAGTCGGTGCTGGAGTCGTACGCCACCACCTCGACGGTGGTGTTGTTGTCGTCGGCGACCGGGCCGTTGTCGCGTGCGATCCGGTGGAAGTAGGCGTCCTGCTCGATGAGGCTGGTGCAGCTGGCGCTCAGCTCGGCGGACGTCATCTGCTGGGCGAGGATGCGGATGCTGGGGCTACAGGTGTGGCGGACCGGCAGCACCTCGCGCTTGAGGCGTTCCTGGAGGTCGCAGGTGCCGTAGGCGGAGCAGTTCGCCTTGTCGTAGTAGTCGGCCATCTCCGCGATGCCCACCCACAGCGAGGCGGTCGGGCCGGTGATGGAGCTCCGCCCCAGCAGGGCGGTGGCCAGGGGGCGGACCTTGTTCCGCAGGCTCGCGTGCTGGAGGAAGCGGCCCAGCTCCCGTCCGGCGTTGGAGGTCAGGTACGACTGGTCGCCTCCCAGCAGGGCGAGGTGGTCCGAGGCGAAGCGGTGCAGGGCGTCGATGAGGCTCGGGTCCGACTCGACGGCGCTGACGAACTCGGGCGAGTAGTGGCCCCGGAAGGTCACCGTGTACACGTTGTTGGCCGCGGCGAGCATCCGCGAGTACGCGTTCCAGCTGGAGTTGTAGTCGGCCAGCAGCCGCTTGACGACGTACAGGTAGCGGGCGTTCTCCTCGGCGCTGTCGATCAGGATGACCGCCTCGGCCAGCGTCTCGCCGTTGGCGTCGTTGACGTCGCGTGAGCGGGGGCTCGCGAAGAAGGCGTCCAGGCCCGAGCGGATGGCGGTCCGCAGGGCGCTGCCGTACGGGCCGACGACGTCCGGGTTGTACCACTGCACGTAGTACCCGGCCCTCAGGAAGAGCACGAGCTGCGGGGTGCCGGTGCTCGCGTCACCCGGGTAGGAGGCGGAGTTGTCGCGCAGGGCGTAGGCGACGGACGTCATCTGGGCTTCGCGGAAGGCCAGGTGGGCGTTGTTGCCGGTGAGGCCGAACAGGGTGTTGACGCACTCGGTGGTGGAGGCCTTGATCTGCCGCACCAGTTCGCTTCCGGTACGGCTGGTGAAGTCGGCCGGGTCGCACGCGGCGGCCGCCTTCGCCGATCCCTTCGCGCCCGCGGCCGGCTCGCGCGGGGCGTCGTGGTGGTCGTAGGCCTCCTTGAGCGGGGACTTGTCGGCGCTCAGCGGTGGGAGCTGGGACGCCTTGAGCCTGCCCTCCCGCACATGGGCGGCCTCCGTGGTGGGGGACTGCTGCGCCTGCGGCGCGGGGTCGGCCGTCGCGCCGGGGCGGGACGGCTGGGATGCGTTCGATGCCGTGGCGGCCGGCGGGGAGTCCGGCTGCGCCTGGGCCGGCTGCGAGAGCAGCGCGACGCCCATCACCCCGGCCAGAGCCAGGGGCAGAACGGCACCCACACCTCGGCGGACGAGTGTGGTTCTCACGTGTTTCCTCCCATGAGGGATCGGGTCACGCGGATGCGTGGCCGATGGGATGTGCAGGGCCGTGGGCCGGGGGTGTTGCGCCAACGGCCGTACGGAATGGGGTCGAGGCCAGAATTGACATGCCCACGCCCTGTGACATGTACAATGTCACAGGGCACACCATGCGGGGAAGACCTGGGACCGAATCCGATGTGACTTTCCGGTGAACGCCGGCTCTCAGTCCGTCTCGGGGAAGTGGCAGGCCGCCTTGCGGGCGCCGGCGCCCACGGTCTCCAGCAGCGGCCGCTCCGTACGGCAGAGCGCCTGCGCCTTCGGACAGCGCGGGTGGAAGCTGCACCCGCTGGGCGGCGCGGCCGGGCTCGGCGGGTCGCCCAGCAGGAGGATGCGCTCCCGGCGCCGCTCCGCCGCGGGATCGGGCAGCGGGACCGCCGAGAGCAGCGCCCGGGTGTACGGGTGCGCCGGGGCGCCGTACACCTCGCGCTTGTCACCGATCTCGACGATGCGGCCCAGGTACATCACCGCGACCCGGTCGCAGACCCGCTTGACGACGGACAGGTCGTGGGCGATGAAGAGGAACGACAGGCCCAGTTCGGCCCGCAGACGCTCCATCAGGTTGACGACCTGGGCCTGGACCGACACGTCGAGCGCGGAGACCGGCTCGTCGGCGACGATCAGGCGGGGGCCGGTCGCCAGGGCGCGGGCGATCCCGATGCGCTGGGCCTGGCCGCCGGAGAACTGGTACGGATGCCGGTCCAGGTGTTCGGCGCCCAGGCCCACCAGCTCCAGCAGCTCGACGGCCTTCTCCCGGGCGGCCCGGGGCGTGACCCCCTGCACCAGCAGCGGTTCGGCGATGATCCGGGCGACGGTCTGCCGGGGGTTCAGGGAGGCGTGGGGGTCCTGGAAGATGATCTGGAGGTCGCGGCGGGTGGGCCGCAGCGCACGCGGGGAGAGATGGGTGATGTCGCGCCCGTCGAACTCGACCGTGCCGGCGGTGGGTTCCAGCAGGCGGACCAGCATCCGTCCGGTGGTGGACTTGCCACAGCCGGACTCCCCGACCAGGCCGAGGGTCTCCCCCGCGGCGAGGTCGAAGCCGACGCCGTCCACCGCGCGGACCGGTGGGGCGGCGCGTCCGAGGGTGCGGCGGCCGGGGAAGGTCTTCACCAGGTCGCGTACGGAGAGCAGGGGCGCCGCCCCGCCGGCCTCGGCACCGTCGGCCCGGTCGGCCGCGTCGGCCCCCGGAAGCGTTCCGGCCGTACGCGCGACCCCCGGGGCCCCTGCCGAAGCGGGCCCCACCTCCCCCGAACGGGCTGACGGGCTGGGGGACTTGGGGAGCGTGGGTTTCATCGGGCCTCCTCGGCCGGTACGGGGGCCCCGCTGGGCGGCCCGGAGTGCGACGGGCCCTCGACGGCCGTCAGCGGCAGATGGCAGGCGGCCAGCCGGCCGCTGCCGGGGACAGCCCTCAGCCGGGGCCGCTCCCCCGCGCAGCGGGCCCGCTCCGCCTCCGTGGCGGCGGCCGCCCGTGGGCAGCGGGGCGCGAACGGGCAGCCCGGTAGCGGCTCGGCCGGGGAGGGCGGGCTGCCGGGGATGGCGCGCAGCGGCACGTCGTCGGGGTCGTCCAGGCGGGGCAGGGAGTCCATCAGGCCCCGGGTGTAGGGGTGCGCGGGGCTGCTGAACAGCTCGTCGACCGGGGCCTGTTCGGCGCCGCGTCCCCCGTACATGACGAGGACCTCGTGGGCGACGCGCGCCACCACGCCCAGGTCGTGGGTGATCATCAGGACGCCCAGTCCCCGTTCCTGCTGGAGCCGGGCGATCAGTTCGAGGATCTGGGCCTGGACGGTGACGTCGAGCGCGGTGGTCGGTTCGTCGGCGACGAGCAGTTCGGGTTCGCAGGAGAGCGCCATGGCGATCATGGCACGCTGGCGCATCCCGCCGGAGAACTGGTGCGGGTACTCCCCCGCCCGGCGGCCCGGTTCGGGGATGCCGACCTCGCCGAGCATGTCCACGGCCCGTCTGCGGGCGGCCCGCCGGCCGCTGCCGAAGTGGTGGCGGTGGGCCTCCGCGATCTGCTCGCCGACCGTGTAGGCGGGGTGCAGTGCGGAGAGCGGGTCCTGGAAGACCATGGCCATCCGGCGTCCGCGCAGCCGGCCGAACCGGCGGTCGGACAGGCCCAGGAGCTCCTGTCCGGCCAGGGCGGCCGATCCGCTCACCCGGGCCCTGCGGTGCAGGCCCATCACGGCGAGGGAGGTGACCGACTTTCCGGAGCCGGACTCACCGACCAGGCCCAGGGTGCGCCCGGCCTCCACGGTGAAGGAGACACCGTCGACCACCTGGACCGCTCCGGCGGGGGTGTCGAAGGCGACCCTCAAGTCGCGTACGCGCAGCAGGGGTTGGGCCGATTCGGTACCGGATTCGGCGGGACGGGTGGATTCAGCGGTGGGCAGCACGGTCAGTTCCTCACCCTCGGGTCGACGACGGCGTACAGCAGGTCGATGACGACGTTGGCCGCCACGATGAAGAAGGCCGCCAGCAGGGTGACGCCGAGCACGACGGGCTGGTCGGAGCGTTGCAGGGCGTCGTAGAAGAGCCGGCCCACCCCGGGGATGCCGAAGATGGACTCGGTGATGACGGCGCCCGCCAGCAGCGCGCCGAGGTCCATCCCGAAGAGGGTGAGCACCGGCATCATCGCGGAGCGCAGCCCGTGCTTGACCACGACGGTCCGGGCGGGCAGGCCCTTGGCACGGGCGGTGCGGATGTACGGCTGCGCCATCGTCTCGATCATCGAACTGCGGCTCTGGCGGGCGTACATCGCGGCGTAGAGCAGGGCCAGGGCGATCCACGGCAGCAGCAGGTTGACCGCCCAGCCCACGGGGTCCTCGGTGAGGGCGACGTACGTGGGGTAGGGCAGCAGTCCGGTCAGCCGGACCAGCCCGTACAGGAGCATGACCGCGGTGAAGTAGACCGGCAGGGAGGCGGTGGCCACCGCGCCGACCATCAGGGTGCGGTCGAGCAGCCCCCCTTTGCGCAGGGCGGCGGTCACCCCCGCGCTCAGCCCGAGCAGCAGCCACAGGCAGGCGGCGCCGAACGCCAGGGAGGCGGAGACGGGCAGGCGGTCCATCAGCAGGTCCCACACCGGCAGGGCGTTCTCGTAGGAGTAGCCGAGGCAGGGGAAGCCGCACTGGAGCGCGTGGGGGCCGCTGCCCAGCTCCCGGCCGGCGAAGATCCCGACGAGGTAGTCGCCGAACTGGCGCCAGGCGGGCTGGTCCAGCCCCATGAAGTGGCGTACCTCCGCCAGCCGTTCGGGGCTGCACGTCTTGCCGCACGCCGCCGCCGCGGGGTCGGCGGGCAGCAGGTAGAAGATGACGAAGGTGACGGCGCAGATGGCGAGCAGGACCCCGGCCACCCCGAGGAGTCTGCGGACCAGGTAGGCGATCACGGGCGGCCTCCCTGGGGGTCGAGGATGTCGCGCAGGGCGTCGCCGAGGACCGTGAAGGCGAGGACGGCGACGAAGAGGAAGACGCTGGGGACGACGAAGTACATCGGGTCCGTCTCGTAGTAGGCGACGGCCTCGGCGATCATCTGCCCCCAGGAGGAGGAGGGCGGGCGCACGCCCACCCCGAGGAAGCTGAGCGCCGCCTCGGTGCTGATCATTCCGGGGATCAGCAGCGTGGTGTACGCGATGATCGGACCGGCGATGTTGGGCAGTACCTGCCGGGTGAGGATGCGCCACGGCCCGCAGCCGCAGGCGCGGGCGGCCTCGACGTACTCGCGGTGGCGCAGGGAGAGGGCCTCGGCACGGACCACCCGGGCGATGCCCGGCCAGCCGAAGACGCCGATGACGACGGTCATCAGCACCACCCGGTTGACGTCCTGGGCCACCGACATCATCGCGATCATGAAGATGAGCGAGGGGAAGGACATGGTCAGGTCCATCAGCCGGCTCAGGACGGCGTCGACGCGGCCGCCGAAGTAGCCGGCCGCGACGCCGGCGGCGGTGCCCGCGGCGACGACGATCGCGGTGGCGGCGAAGGCGATCAGCAGGGAGACCTGGGCGCCGTGGACGACCCGGGCGAACAGGTCGCGGCCGGTGACCGGTTCGACGCCGAGCCAGTGTTCGGCGCCGATGCCGCCGAGCGGGCCGCGGGGCAGGCCGCCGAGGTAGGGGTCGATGGCGTCGGCGTCGAAGGCGGTCGGCGACCAGCCGCCCAGCCGGCTGAGCAGCGGCGCGGTGAGGGCGACCAGGATCAGCAGGGCGACGGCGATCAGGGCGATCCGGCTGCCCCGGTCGCCCCACAGGCGGCGCCAGGTGGTCCGCCAGGGGGCGTCGGGCAGGACCCCGGGGACGGGCGCGCCGGCCGCCGGGGCGTCGCCCGGTTCGATGGTCGGTACGGTGACGGTCATGGCGTTACGTCCTCGTCCCCGTCAGCCCTGGCTCCGGGAGGGGTCCTTCAGGCCGATCACCGCGAAGTCGAACTGGCCGGTCCAGGACGGGTGTCCGAAGGCTCCGGCGATGTTGTCGCCGACGAGCAGCGGCTTGCGCTCCCAGAGCAGCGGGATCGCCGGGGACTTACGCTGGATCTCGGTGTCCAGCTCGCTCCACGCCCGGTCGGCGGCGGCCGCGTCGGGCATGGCGGCTATCTCGTCCATACGCCGCTCCACGGCCTTGTCGCGGAACTGGGAGACGTTGCCCTGGTTGCCCTTGGCCCTGATGGTGCGGCCGTCGAAGACGAACGGCAGGAACGTGGCGGCGGAGGGGTAGTCCGGGCACCAGCCGCTGATGGCCATGTCGGGGGCGTTGGCGGTGTCGCCGATGGTGTCGTAGTAGACGGAGGGGTCGACGGTGTCGATCCGCAGCCGTACGCCGACCCGGGCCAGGCTCTGCTGGAGCGCCTCGGCGCGGGTCTTGTCACCGGTGGACACGGTGATCGTCGTGTCGAAGCCGTCGGGCCTGCCCGCCTCGGCGAGCAGCTTCTTCGCCTGCTTCACGTCTCCGGTGGCGGACCCGCCGTGGACCGGGTCGGCGGCGCGGCCGCCCGTGAGGGACGGCGGCAGGTAGCCGGTGGCGACGTCGTTGAGGGCCGGTCCGCCGTTGGCGGTGACCTGGGCCTGCTTGTCGACGGCGTACTGCATCGCCTGACGGAGCTTGAGGTCGTCGAAGGGCGGCCGGGAGGTGTTCAGCGCGAGCATGTCGGTGCAGCCGGTGCGCTCGGCGGACAGCCGCTGCCGGATCTCCGGACGGGGCAGGACCTTGGAGACGCTGGAGGGCTGGAGGTCGGACCACTCGACCGCGGAGGCGTCGGCGCCCGCGCTCTCGATGATCCGGTCGTCGATCTGGCCGCCCTTGAGGCCCTGGAGCACGACGATGCGGTCGGGGTACGCCTTTCGCACCGGGTCGGTCTTCGCGTCCCAGTGGGGGTTGCGGACCAGCACCAGTTTCTTGCCGCGCGCGTAGCTCTCGATGCGGTACGGCCCCGAGGAGAAGGGCCGCAGGTCGTACTGGACGCCCTTCTCCTGGGACTGGGGCACCGGCGAGAAGGTGGGCAGCGTGACCGTGTAGGAGAACTCGGCGACGGGCCGGCGCAGCGAGAAGACGATGGTGCGGTCGTCGGGGGTTCTGATCGAGTCCAGGTGCTTGCCGCCCAGCGGGCCGGCGTACCCCTCGGTTCCGGCCAGGTAGCGCTGGGCGTAGTCGGGGCCGCCCGCGAGGTCCGGGGCGAAGGAGCGCTCCACGTTGTACTTGATGTCGCGCGCCCGGACGGGGGTGCCGTCCTCGTAGGCGATGCCGGGCTTGAGGGTGAAGGTCCAGGTGCGGCCGCCGTCGGAGGGCGTGCCGAGGTCGGTGGCGAGGTCGGGGACGATCTCGCTGCCCTTCTTGCCGGGGGCGGCCCGGAAGGTGGTCAGGGTGCGGTAGAGGAGCCGGGTGCCGAAGTCCATGGTCGGCATGACCCAGTTGCGGGCCGGGTCGAGGTGGGCGAAGTCCTGGTTGGACAGCACCGTCAGGGTGCCGCCCCGCTTCGGGGTGCCGCCGATGACGGTGCCGGTGGCCACCCCGGGCTGCCCCTCTGCCGGGCCGCGGTCGTCACCCCCCTGAGTGGTGCAGGAGGCCAGCAGGGCCAGGGAGAGCGAGGCGCTCAGGGACGCGGACAGCACGCGGGTGCGACGGGACATGGGGTGCTCCTCGGTACGGGGAAGGACGCGGCGGACACGGAAGGCGCCGGGCGGAACGGGAGGGTGGTCAGGGCCGGGACGAGAGCCGGAGGGCGGTGGGAGCCCGGGGCGGAGAGGGCCGGGAAGGCTTCCGTATCCGCACGGTGTGACCCGTAACATAGTAATGTGAAATTGCACAGCCAAGGAGTAGGCCACCCTGTTACCGAACCGTGTCCCTGAGGTGGGAGTCCGCCCGGCCGGGCCCCCGCCGCGACATCACCCGCGACCGACAGCGCCCAACGGTGCCCGATGTCGGCAGGCGCCAGCAGGCGGAGGCAGACGGAGGGATGAACGGGAACGATACGGATCCGCGCAACGTGACATTGTATAGTGCGGTGACAAATCGTTTGAAGGGGAATGCATGAGTGAGCTGAAGTCCCGCAAACTCATCTCGGTGCAGGAGCATCTGCGCGATCAGGTGGCCAACGCCCTGCGCGCCGCGCTGATAGCGGGAGAGCTGCAGCCCGGCGTGATCTACTCGGCGCCCACCCTGGCCGCCGAGTACGGCGTCTCCGCCACCCCCGTGCGCGAAGCCATGCTGGATCTGGCCCGGGAGGGCCTGGTCGAGGCGGTGCGCAACAAGGGGTTCCGCGTCACCGAGCTCTCCGAGCGCGACCTGGACGAGTACACCGAGATCCGCTCGCTCATCGAGATCCCCACCGTCGGCCGGGTGACCCGGTCCGCGTCACGGGAGCAGCTGGAGGCGCTGCGGCCGGTGGCCGAGGAGATCGTGGCCGCCGCGCGGGACGGCGACCTGATCGCCTACCTGGAGTCGGACCGCCGCTTCCATCTCGACCTGCTCGCCCTCGCGGGGAACGCCCGGCTCGTCGAGACGGTGGCCGACCTGCGCAAGCGCTCGCGGCTCTACGGGCTCACCGACCTGTCCCAGAAGGGGTCGCTGGTGGAGTCGGCGCGGGAGCACACCGCGCTCCTGGACATCATGATCGCCGGAGACGCGGAGGGGGCCGAGGAGCACATGCGCCACCATCTCGCCCATGTGCGGACCTTGTGGGCGGCACGGAAGCGGGAGGCCGAGCGCGTCTCCCCGGCCCGCAGGCTCGGCGCCCGCTGACGCCGAAGCCCCGGCGGAGCGGCGCGTGTTGACGCCGACGCCCGGACGGGGCTGCGGGCGTCGACGCCGAAACCCGGTAGGGACAGTGCATGTTGACGCTGAACCCTGGCCGGAGCAGCGCGCGTCGACGCCGAACTCCGGCAGGGGCAGCGCACGTTGACGCCGAACCCTGGCCGGAGCAGCGCGCGTCGACGCCGAACCCTGGTACGGGCAGCGCGCGTCGACGCCCAGCTCGGCCCGGCTCAGCCCCGCCCTCCCCGCGTTCCCTCCTTCCTCCGGTAGGCCGCGACGGCGACCACCAGGTCCTGCCAGCCCATGCCGCACGTCTTCACGACCAGCGGGCGGTCCGCCGGGGCGGCGGCCCGTGCACCGGTCAGGTCCGCCGGCGTGACCAGGGCGTCCGGGGCGAGCGTGCCCTCGCGGATCGCCATGACGACGTCGCCCGCCTCGCGGAGGGCGGTCGCGCGGCTCTCCACCAGGACGGTGGCCCGCCCCATCAGCACGCTGTCGAGCTCCCGCACGGCCGGTTCGTGCGAACCGACCGCCAGCACCACCGCACCGTCGCGCACCAGCCGCCCGTCCACCACCGGGGGGCGCGCGGACGTCGCGGTGACGACGACCTCCGCGCGCCGCACCAGTGCCGCCACTCCCCCGTCGTCCGCCGCCACGTGGCGGTCCGCCCAGCCGGGGGAGGGCCCCCCGCGCCGGGTGACGACCGTGACGTCGGCCACCGGGACATGGGCCCGTACGGTGGCGACGTGCCCCTCGCCCTGGGGGCCCGCGCCGTAGACCACCAGCCGCAGCGCCCCGCACCCGTCGGCGAGCGCGCGCAGCCGCTCCAGGCAGAGCGCGACCGAGACGGCCGGGGTGCGCAGGGTCGTCAGCGCCACCCCGTCCAGGAGGGCCGCCGGCCTCAGGGTCGCGCTGTCGTGCAGCAGATAGGTGGCGTTGATCCGCCGCAGCCCGCGCGCCGCGTTGCCGGGCGCGACGGTGGCGACCTTCACGCCGTACCAGCCGCCGTACTCCGAGGGCATGAGCAGCCCCTGACCGTGCGCCAGCGGCACGACCGCCCTCGGCACGTCGCCGTCCGGGTCGAGCCCTCCGGCCAGCGCCTCCCGGACCGCGGCGACGGCGGCCACCGGACCGAGCGCGAGCACGTCCTTCTCGTCCAGCGTCACCGTCATCGCAGCACGAACCCGGGTACGAGGGTGTCGTCGGGATCGACGGTGAAGCGGCTGGTTCCGGTGGCGTACGCGGTGCCCGTCACGGCCGGGACGACCGCGAGGCGGCCGTGGAGCGTGGTCAGCCGCTCGATCCGGGCGCGGAAGACGGAGCCCACCACCGACTCGTGCCGCAGTTCGTCGCCGGGGCGCAGCTCCCCGGCCTCGGCGAGGAGCGCCACCCGGGCCGCGGTGCCCGAGCCGCACGGGGAGCGGTCGACCTGGCCGTCCGCGAACACCGTGACGTTGCGGTGGTGCAGCCTCCAGGTGCCGTCGGGCCGTTCGACCGGGGCGCCCGCCTCCTCGGTGAACACCGTGCCGTAGACGCCGGACAGCCGGAAATCCCCGGGGTGTTCGGCGGCGTCGGCGGCGTTCAGCGCGTCGCGGATCTCGCGGCCGGCCGCGATGAGCGCGGTGACGTCCCCGGGCCGGACCCGCAGGCCGAGCCGAGCCGCCGGGAGCACGGCGTACATGGCGCCGCCGAAGGCGATGTCGACGGTGAGGGTTCCGTACGAGGTCGCCACCTTGACGCCGCGCGCGTGGACGTGGCCGGGGACGTTGATGAACGTCACGTCCACGACCCGGCCGCCGGCCGTGCGCACGCCCGCCGTGACCCGGCCGGAGGGGACGTCGATGACGACGTCCGTCGTGCCGTCGGCCGGCGCCGGGACCAGGCCGGTGGCGACCGCCCACGCGCCGAGGGCGATCGTGCCGTGGCCGCAGGCCGTGGAGAAGCCGTCCTTGTGCCAGAAGAGGGCGCCGAGGTGGGCCCCGGCGTCGTCCGGCGGAACCAGGAAGGCCCCGTACATGTCGGCGTGGCCACGCGGTTCGCCGCACAGCAGGGCCCGGGTCCACTGCACCCCGGCGTCGGCGATGGCGGTCGTGCGGCGACCGGCGACGGTGAGCCCGTGCCCGGTCACGGCCGGCGGGGACTCGGGCACGATGCGGAACGGTTCGCCCCCGGTGTGCCAGTCGGCCGTCCCGATCGGCCCGGCGTACGGGTCGGCCGTCATACGGTGAACCCCGTCGGGTAGGGGTCCGTGGGGTCGAGCAGGTACTGCGCGGTCCCGGTGATCCAGGCGCGGCCGGTGACGGAGGGCAGGACGGCGGGCCTGCCGCCGACCGTGGTCTCCGCCAGGATCCGGCCGGTGAAGCGCGAGCCGATGAAGGACTCGTTGACGAAGTCCTGCCCGGTCTTCAGCAGCCCCCGCGCGTGCAGTTGGGCCATCCGCGCGCTGGTTCCCGTACCGCAGGGCGAGCGGTCGAACCACCCGGGGTGGATCGCCATGGCGTGGCGCGAGTGCTCGGCGGTCGAGCCGGGTGCCTCCAGATAGACGTGGTGGCAGACATCGATCGCGGGATTCTCCGGGTGGGCCACCGGGTTCTGCTCGTTGATCGCCTTCATGACGCCGAGGCCCGCGTCGAGCAGCCGCTGCTTCTCCGCCCGGTCGAAGGGGATGCCGAGGTCCTCGGTGCGCACGACGGCGTAGAAGTTGCCGCCGTACGCCATGTCGTAGCGGACCTGGCCGAACCCCTCCACCTCGACGACCTGGTCCAGCGCGTGGCTGTAGGACGCGACGTTCTCCAGGGTGACCGACTCGGCGCGGCCCTCGCGCACGGCGACCCGGGCCGTGACCAGCCCGGCGGGGGTGTCCAGGCGTACGACGGTCTCCGGTTCGACCGCCTCGACCATGCCCGTCTCCACGAGGACCGTCGCCACGCCGATGGTGCCGTGGCCGCACATCGGCAGGCAGCCGGAGACCTCGATGAACAGGACGCCGAAGTCGGCGTCCGGCCGGGTCGGGGGCTGGAGGATCGCCCCGGACATGGACGCGTGGCCGCGCGGCTCGCACATGAGCAGGGTGCGCAGCCCGTCGCGCTCCGCCACGAACCGCTGCCGCCGCTCGGCCATGGTCGCGCCCGGCAGGACGCCGACGCCGCCGGTGATGACCCGGGTCGGCATCCCCTCGGTGTGCGAGTCGACGGCGTGGTAGCAGACAGTCGAACGCATCTCAGTTCACCCCGGCGTCGATGAGGGCCTGGGTGGCGGCGCGCACGGTGGCCTCGGTCTCCGGGTCCAGCGCCTGCCGGGGCGGACGGCAGGCTCCGCCCTTGCGGCCGATCATGTCCTGGCCGAGCTTGATGGCCTGGACGAACTCGGTGCGGCTGTCCCAGCGCAGTACGGAGTGGAGCCGGCGGTAGAGCGGGAGCGCGGTGTCCAGGTCGCCCGCCACCGAGGCCTCGTAGAGGGCGAGGCAGGTGCGCGGGAAGACCTGGGGGTAGCCGGCGACCCAGCCCTTGGCGCCGGCGACGGCGACCTCCAGGAGGGTGTCGTCGGTGCCGATCATGAGGTCGAGCCCGGGGGCGAGCTCGCTGATGGCGTAGCACCGCCTCACATCGCCGGAGAACTCCTTGACGCCCACGATGAACCCCTCGGCGTGCAGCTTGGCCAGCAGCTCCGGGCGCAGGTCGACCTTGGTGTCGATGGGGTTGTTGTAGGCGGTGACGGGGAGCCCGGCCGAGGCCACCATCGCGAAGTGCTCCAGGACGGCCCGGTCGTCGGCCCGGTAGGCGTTGGGCGGCAGGCACATGACGGCCTGGCAGCCGGCGTCCTTGGCGAACTGGGCGTGCTGCTTCGCCTCGATCGCGCCGTACGCCCCGACGCCGGGCATGACGGTGAAGCCCTCGGGGGCGTTGGCGACGGCGGTCTCCACGACGCGGTCGCGCTCCTCCTGGGTCAGGGTCTGGTACTCGCCGAGCGAGCCGTTCGGGGCGACGCCGTGCAGGCCCTGTTCGGCGAGCCAGGCGACGTTGTCCCCGTAGGCGCCGTGGTCGACGGCGAGGTCCTGGTCGAAGGGGAGGCTCGTCGCGACGATGACGCCGTGCCAGGGCATGCGGTGGTGGTCCATGGGGGCTCCTCAGGTGTGATCGGTGGTGGACGGGTCCGGCGGGTCTCCGGCGAGAGCGCCGAGGGTGAGAGGGGTCGCGATCAGCCGTTCCGCGGGCGCGTACGGCTGGTCGCCGGCGACGAGGCAGTGCACGGCCGGACCGCACATCCGGCCCTGGCACCAGCCCATGCCGGCTCTGGTCAGCTGTTTGATCTGGCGGTGGTCGGAGGCCGGACCGTCGGCGCGGGCGGCGAGGACCGCCCCCGCGGTGACCTCTTCGCACCGGCAGACCGGTGTGTCGTCGGTCAGCCACGCGGGCCAGGCCGACGGCAGGGGGTGCGCGCGGGCCATCGCCCGTGCGAAGGCGCGGGGGGCGGCCCCCCCGCCCCGCGCGCCGGCCCCGCGCCGGGGGGGGGGCCGGCGGGGCGGCGGGCGGGGGGGGGCCGGTGGCCCGCCGTACCGCTCCGGGCGGGCCCCCCCGGCCGGGTGCCGGACTACTTGGCGAGCTTCAGGC
>NZ_JBEYKR010000098.1:0-27017 GCF_040703535.1 Streptomyces sp. NPDC007346 | reverse complement strand
CGACCATTTCAGCGCCAGATAAAAGCTCCACGTTGTTCACCTCTAAAACGCCAGAATACCGTCCAGGCAGGACGGGCGGCGAGCACCACTTCCCGCACGACTACGCCCGTACGCCCGGGTCGCTGGCCCGCCGCTGGTTCACCGACGAGGAGCTGGAGCGCTCGCTCGGCCATCTGGCGGCCGAGCAGCAGGAGGACGGCGGCTGGCCGGTGACCTGGCGGCAGTGGGCGCCGGGGACCGCTCTGGAGGGCAGGCCCCTGGTGACGCTCAGGGCCCTGGAGACGCTACGGGCCTACGGCCGCCCGCTCGGCTGACCGGACGGACGGCGCGGCCCCGGCCCTCACCCCAGTGCGCGAACGCCCGCCGTGACCACCACGGCCGCGCCGACGACCACCAGGAAGGGGGCGCGCAGGACCAGCGCGAGCGCCGCGGCGGCGAGCCCGGCGGTCCGGGCGTCGAGGACGAGCTGCTGCCCGTCGCCGAAGGTCTGCTGTGCGGTGAGGGCCGCCAGCAGCGCCACCGGCAGCAGGGTCGCCAGCCGCCGCACGAGCGGTCGCTCCAGCGCGCCCGCGGGGACCAGCAGGCCCGCGTACTTGGCGAGGTAGCAGCCCGCCGCGGTCAGTCCGATGGCTATCCAGACGTTCACGAGTCCCGCCCGCCCTTCTTCTTCGTCATCCGCTGATCCGTCTCCCCCCGCGCCGCCATGCCGCCCTTTGTGCCGGGCCCCCGCTTGCGCCGCCCCATCAGGAAGAGGACGACGGGTGCCGCGAGCGCGGACAGCAGGACCGGCACGCCGGCCGGCAGGACGGGCAGCAGAGTCAGGGCCAGCAGCACCGCGAGACCGGCGGTGACACGTTCCGTGGTGCTCTTGAGCATCGGGGCGAGCAGTGCGAGGAAGACGGCCGGACTGGCCGCGTCCAGGCCCCAGGCCTCGGTGTCACCCAGCGCCTCGGCCCCCATCGCACCCACCAGGGTGGTGAGGTTCCACAGCACGTAGAGGGTGAGCCCGGTGACCGTGAAGCCGAGGCGCGCGGACCGCCGGTCGGGCTGGGCCACGGTGACCGCGGTCGTCTCGTCGATCACCCAGTGGGCGGCGAAGGGACGTGCCACGCGCGGAAGGGCCAGGAGCTGCGAGAGCCGCAATCCGTAGAAGGCGTTGCGGACGCCCAGGAAGAACGCTCCGGCCGCCGCCGTGTACGGGTTGCCGCCGGCGGCCAACGCGCCGACCAGGGCGAACTGCGAGGCGCCGGTGAAGACGAAGAGGCTCAGGGCGCAGATCTGGAGCAGGCTGAGCCCGGAGCCGGCCGCGGTGACGCCGAAGGCGAAGCCGGAGAGCCCGACGGCGATGCCGACGGCGAGTGCGTCCCGGACCACGGCGGCGTCCGGCCTGCCCGGTCGGGCGTCGGGCGCCGCCGGGCCGGGCGGCCCGGCGGATATGGCACCGGTCGCGCCGGTGCTCTCTGGGGGTGCTGTCTGTTCTGCCACGTGCCGCACGTTACGGGGACGGTCGAGGTCCGGTCTTGTACGTTCTTGCGCGTTCGCATCGCCCCTGGGAGTCGGCCTCGGAACACGTCGCCCCCAGAAGCCGCCTCCGGAACACGTCGCCCCTTAAAGCCGCCTTCTGCGCGCGTCGTCTCCAGAAGTGGCCCTCGGGACACATCGCCCCTGGGACCGCCTCCTACGCGCGTCGTCTCCAGAAGCGGCCCCCGGAACACGTCGCCCTAGGACACGTCCCGTCCGCGCCGGTACACGCCGCGCTCGCGCTGGTACGCGCCCGGTGGGACCCCCACGATCCGGGTGAAGTGCCGGTTGAGGTGCGGCTGGTCCGTGAAGCCGACGGCGGCCGCGGCCTCGGCCGGGGCGATGCCCGCGTCCAGCAGCCGGCGGGCCCGCCGCACCCGGGCGTCGGTGAGCCAGGTGTGCGGCGGCATCCCGTACTCCTTCTTGAAGGCCCTCAGCAACGCGAACGGGCTGGTGCCCAGCTCCGCGGCGAGCCTCTCCAGGGTGGGCGGCGCCTCCATCCGCCCCTCCAGCGCGAGGCGGGCGCGTTCGGCGTCCCGCGCGCCCCCGGCCCGGGGCCTCACGCCGGGGAGCGAGCTGCCGTGCCGGGTGAGCAGGCGGACGACCAGGACCCGCAGCAGGCTGTCGGCGGCCAGCGCGTTGCCCTCCTCCGCGGCCCGGTGCACCTGGGTGATCAGCCGGGCGGCGTACGGGTCGGTCACGCGGGTCTCGTCGAACCCCACCGTGCCGCGCAGGGGCATGACGTCGGCCGCGATGTCGTTGATCACCTGGGCGGAGGGGTAGAGCGTGTCGTACACCCAGCCCTCGGGCCGGCCGGGGCGGGCGGTGTGCGGCACCTCCGGGTTGATCATCACGACGGTGCCGGGGATCGCCTGCACCGTGCCGCCCGGCAGCCCCACGTCCTCCACGCCCCGGGTGACCGCGCCGAACACGTACCCCTCGTGGCTGTGGCGGGGGAAGGTGTGGCGGACGTAGCGGGCGTGCAGCAGGTCGAGGCCGGGCAGCTCCGCGTATGTCCAGTGCCGCGCCCACTCCTTCGCCCGGTCCGATCCCGCCATGACCGCATTCTCGCAGGTCCCGGTCGCGCGACGCAGGGTGAGGCTCCGGTGCCGGGCGGTGTCGCGGGCCCGTTGTCAGTGGCGGGGTGCACGATGGGGGACATGACCGGCTCCGCTCTCGACGCCTTCTCCCCCGCGACCCGCAGCTGGTTCGCCGGTGCCTTCAGCGCGCCCACCACCGCGCAGGAAGGTGCCTGGCGGGCCATCGGCGAGGGCAGTGACGTGCTGGTGGTCGCGCCGACCGGTTCCGGCAAGACGCTGGCCGCGTTCCTCGCCTCGCTGGACCGGCTGGCCGCCGGCCCGCCGCCCGCCGAGGCGAAGAAGCGCTGCCGCGTGCTGTACGTGTCCCCCCTCAAGGCGCTGGCGGTCGACGTGGAGCGGAATCTGCGCTCCCCGCTCACCGGCATCCGCCAGGAGTCGGTGCGCCTCGGTCTGCCGGAGCCGGAGGTGCGGGTGGGCATCCGGTCCGGTGACACCCCGCCCGCCGAGCGGCGCTCCATGGTGACCCGGCCGCCGGACATCCTGATCACCACGCCCGAATCGCTCTTCCTGATGCTCACGTCCTCCGCCCGGGACGCGCTCTCCGGCGTCGAGACGGTGATCCTCGACGAGGTGCACGCGGTCGCCGGTACGAAGCGCGGCGCCCACCTCGCCCTGTCCCTGGAGCGCCTGGACGAGCTGCTGCCCCGGCCCGCCCGCCGGATCGGGCTCTCCGCGACGGTCCGGCCGGTCGGGGAGGTGGCCCGCTTCCTCTCACCGCAGCGCAAGGTGGAGATCGTCCAGCCGCCGTCCACGAAGGAGTTCGACCTCTCGGTCGTCGTCCCGGTCGAGGACCTGGGCGAGCTGGGCGGTTCGCCCGCCACCGACGGGGACGCCGCCCAGGCGGAGAAGCCCTCGATCTGGCCGCATGTCGAGGAGCGCATCGCCGACCTCGTCCAGTCGCACCGCTCCACCATCGTCTTCGCCAACTCGCGCCGGCTGGCGGAGCGCCTGTGCAACCGGCTGAACGAGATCGCGTACGAACGGGCCACGGGCACCGCCTTCGACCCGGACAACCCCGCCCCCGACCTGCCGGAGATCGCCGCCCTGCCGGAGGCCCACGCCCCCGCGGAGATCATGGCCCAGTCCGGCGCGGCCCGGGGCGCCCCCGCCCTGCTGGCCCGCGCTCACCACGGTTCGGTCTCCAAGGAGCAGCGGGCCCAGGTGGAGGAGGACCTCAAGGCGGGGAGGCTGCCCGCCGTGGTGGCCACCTCCAGCCTGGAGCTGGGGATCGACATGGGCGCGGTCGACCTGGTGGTCCAGGTCGAGTCCCCGCCCTCCGTCGCCTCCGGCCTCCAGCGGGTGGGCCGGGCCGGGCACCAGGTCGGCGCGGTCTCCACCGGCGTCGTCTTCCCGAAGTACCGCGGCGACCTGGTGCAGGCCGCCGTCGTCACCGAGCGGATGCGGACCGGGGCGATCGAGGCGCTGCGCATCCCGTCCAATCCGCTGGACGTCCTGGCCCAGCAGCTGGTCGCCATGGTGGCGCTGGACAGCTGGCAGGCGGACGACCTGCTGGCCCTGGTCCGCCGGGCCGCCCCGTTCGCCTCGCTCCCCGAGTCGGCGTTCACGGCCGTGCTCGACATGCTCGCCGGACGCTACCCCTCCGACGCCTTCGCGGAGCTGCGCCCCCGGGTGGTGTGGGACCGGGTCGGCGGTACGGTCACGGGCCGCTCCGGCGCGCAGCGGCTCGCCGTCACCTCCGGCGGCACCATTCCCGACCGCGGCCTCTTCGGGGTCTTCCTGGCCGGCGCGGACCCGAAGAAGGGCGGCGGCCGGGTCGGCGAGCTGGACGAAGAGATGGTCTACGAGTCCCGGGTGGGCGACGTGTTCACCCTGGGCACCACGTCCTGGCGGATCGAGGACATCACCCGGGACCGGGTCCTCGTCTCCCCCGCCCCGGGGGTCCCGGGCCGGCTTCCGTTCTGGAAGGGCGACCAGCTGGGCCGCCCCCTGGAGCTCGGCCGCGCCCTGGGGGCGTTCCTCCGCGAGATCGGCGGGCTCTCCGAGGAGGACGCCCGGCTGCGGCTGCTCGCCGCCGGGCTGGATGCCTGGGCGGCGGACAACATCGTGGCCTACCTGGAAGAGCAGCGCCGGGCCTGCGGCCATGTCCCGGACGACCGGACGATCCTGGTGGAGCGGTTCCGGGACGAGCTGGGCGACTGGCGGGTCGTCGTGCACTCCCCCTTCGGCGCCCAGGTGCACGCCCCCTGGGCGCTCGCCCTCTCCGCCCGGCTCGGTGAGCGGTACGGGATGGACGCGCAGGTCATGCACGCCGACGACGGCATCGTGCTGCGGCTCCCCGACGCGGACATGATGGGCCTGGACCTGCTCGACTTCGACGCCCCGCCCACCACGGACGAGGGGAGCGGCGGACCGGCGCCGGGGGCCTTCTCGTACGACAGTGAGCAGCCGCCGGTCGGCGCCGCCGACGTCGTCTTCGACCAGGGCGAGGTGCAGCAGATCGTCACCGACCAGGTCGGTGGCTCGGCGCTGTTCGCCGCCCGCTTCCGCGAGTGCGCCGCCCGCGCCCTGCTGCTGCCCCGGCGCTCCCCCGGCAAGCGCACCCCGCTCTGGCAGCAGCGCCAGCGCGCCTCCCAGCTGCTCCAGGTGGCCTCCGAGTTCGGCTCGTTCCCGATCGTCCTGGAAGCCGTCCGCGAATGCCTCCAGGACGTCTTCGACGTCCCCGGGCTCACCGAACTGATGGGGGACCTGGAGGCGCGCCGGGTCCGCCTGGTCGAGGTCACCACCCAGGAACCCTCGCCCTTCGCCCGCTCCCTCCTCTTCGGTTACGTCGCCCAGTTCCTGTACGAGGGCGACTCACCGCTCGCCGAACGGCGGGCCGCAGCACTCTCCCTGGACTCCCACCTCCTGGCCGAGCTGCTGGGCCAGGCGGAGCTGCGCGAGCTGCTGGACCCCGAGGTCCTCACCGAGCTGGAGCGGGAGCTCCAGTGGCTCACCGAGGACCGCCGGATCAAGGACGTCGAAGGAGTCGCCGACCTGCTGCGTATGCTCGGCCCGCTCACCACCGCCGAGCTGGCCGAGCGGGGCGCCGATCCCTCCTGGGCGCCGGAGCTGGCCTCGGCCCGCCGGGCGATCCAGGTCCGGATCGCGGGGGCCGACCACTGGGCGGCGATCGAGGACGCGGGGAGGCTGCGCGACGCCCTGGGCACGGCGCTCCCGGTCGGTGTTCCCGAGGCGTTCACGGAGCCGGTGAAGGACCCCCTCGGCGATCTCCTCGGCCGCTTCGCCCGGACGCACGGCCCGTTCACCGCCGCACGGGCCGCCGAGCGGTTCGGGCTCGGCACCTCCGTCACGGACGGCGCGCTGCAACGGCTCGCCGCCTCCGGCAGGACCGTCCAGGGCGAGTTCCACCCGGCGGGCATCGGCCAGGAGTGGTGCGACGCCACGGTGCTGCGCCGGCTGCGCCGCCGTTCGCTGGCCGCGCTCCGCCAGGAGCTGGAGCCGGTGGAGCCCGCCGCGCTCGCCTCCTTCCTCCCCCAGTGGCAGCACTTCGGCTCCAACAGCCTGCGGGGCATCGACGGGCTGGCCCGTGCCGTCGAACAGCTCCAGGGGGCGCCCGTCCCCGCCTCGGCCCTGGAGAAGCTGATCCTGCCGAGCCGGGTCATGGGCTACACCCCGGCGATGCTCGACGAGCTGACGACGACGGGCGAGGTGATCTGGGCCGGTGCGGGAGCGCTGCCCGGCAAGGACGGCTGGCTCTCCCTCCACCCCGCCGACAGCGCGCCCCTGCTCCTGCCCGCCCCGCACCCGCTGGAGCTGTCGGCGCTCCACGAGTCCCTGCTCACCACCCTCTCCGGCGGCTACGGCCTGTTCTTCCGGCAGATCGCCGACCAGGTCCGGGCCACCACCCACCCGGACTGCTCCGACCAGCAGCTCGCCGACGCCCTCTGGGAGCTGGCCTGGTCGGGCCGGCTCACCAACGACACCCTCGCCCCGCTGCGCTCCCTGCTGGGCTCCGGGCGGACAGCGGGCTCCACCGCCCACCGCGCCCGGCGCAGCGTGCCCCGCGGCCGGTACGGCTCCCTCACCGCGGCCGCCCGGCCCGCCTCCCGCACCGGTCCCCCGACGGTCTCAGGCCGCTGGTCCCTGCTGCCCCCGCGCGAACCGGAACCGACCCATCGCGCCCACGCCCTGGCCCGCACCCTCCTCGACCGGCACGGTGTGGTGACCCGAGGCGCGGTGCAGGCCGAAGGGGTGGAGGGCGGCTTCTCCGCGACGTACCGCATCCTGGCCGCGTTCGAGGACAGCGGTCAGGCCCGGCGGGGCTATGTGGTGGAGGGCCTCGGCGCCGCCCAGTTCGCGATGGACGGTGCGGTGGACCGGCTGCGGGCGGCCGCCACGGCCCGCGACCGAAGGGACCCGGGCACCGTGCCCCAGGCCCTGGTGCTCGCCGCGGCCGACCCGGCCAACGCATACGGTGCCGCCCTGCCGTGGCCGGAGTCCCCGGACGGCGCGGGCCACAAACCGGGGCGGAAGGCGGGGGCACTGGTGGTCCTCGTGGACGGCGAGCTCACGCTGTACATGGAGCGGGGCGGCAAGTCCCTGCTCGCCTGGCCCTCCGACCCCGAGTCCCCCGCGCTGCCGGCCGCGGCCGAGGCCCTGGCCGCGTCCGCCCGCGCCGGTGCGCTCGGCACCGTGACGGTGGAGCGGACGAACGGGGTCTCCTCCCTCACCTCCCCGCTGGGCCGGGTCCTGGAGGCGGCCGGGTTCCTCGCCACCCCGAAGGGGCTGCGCCTGAGGGCCTGAGCCCCGGCAGGCCCATCATGGAGGTATGCCCGAAGGAGACACCGTCCTGCAGACCGCCGCCCGGCTGCACGCAGCGCTGGCGGGGCGGGTCCTGACCCACAGCGACCTGCGCGTCCCCCGGTTCGCCACCACCGACCTGAGCGGCCGCACCGTCCTCGACGTCACCGCACGCGGCAAGCACCTGCTGACCCGCGTCGAGGGCGGCCTGACCCTGCACAGCCACCTCCGGATGGACGGTGCCTGGCGGGTGTACGCACCGGGCGAGCGCTGGCGCGGCGGCCCAGGGCACCAGATCCGCGCGGTTCTGACCAACACCGACCACACCGCGGTCGGCTACCGGCTGCCCGTGCTCGAACTGCTGCGCACCAGCGAAGAGGGCAGGGCCGTGGGCCATCTCGGCCCGGACCTGCTGGGTCCGGACTGGGACCCGGCACTCGCCGTGGACCGGCTGCTCTCCGCGCCGGACCGCCCCCTCGGCGACGCGCTCCTGGACCAGCGCAACCTCGCGGGCATCGGCAATGTCTACAAGTGCGAGCTGTGTTTCCTGGCCCGCGTGACCCCCTGGCTCCCCGTGGGCGCCCTCCCCGACGGAACCCTCCCCCGGCTGGTCGCCCTGGCCCACCGCCTCCTCGACGCCAACCGGGACCGCCCCACCCGCACCACCACCCTCCGCGCCGAGCGCCGCCCCCGGCCGAGCACACCGGCCCCCGCGCTCGGCACAAGGCCGCTCCCGCCCCCTCGGGTGCAGGAGCCCCTCTACGTCTACGGCAGGGCCCGCCGCCCCTGTCTGCGCTGCGGCACCCCGATCCGGAAGATCGACCAGGAGGACCGGCCCACGTACTGGTGCCCGGCCTGCCAGTCGGGCCCGACACCCCAGGTGTACGGCCCCGCACCCTGATCGGCACTCCGTCAGGTGCGGCCGTACGGACGGCGGCGCCGCCACGCCCTCGTGATCCCCACCGCAAGCCGCCGCCCCGCCCACCGCTCCGCCCCGGTCGACCCCACCGACCCCCTTGGACCGCCAGAGCCGGCCTCCCCCACCGGCCCGCCAGAGCCGGCATCCGCCACCGGCCCCACCGACCCCACCGCCCGCCCCACTCCCCCCGAGCCCCCCGACGCCACATGGACGGGCAGCAGGCTCAGCCCCCAGCCGCCCGCCGCCACCGCGCCCTCCACCACACCGGCCTCCTCCGGCTGGAGCGCCAGCCGCAGCACCGCCCACCACCACAACCCGCCGAGGACCAGCGCCGGCACCCATCGCCGTCCCATCGCTGCCCTCCTGCGGCCGACGTCCTTTCGGGCAGTTTCCCCTGGCAGCCGCCCCGCTGCATCCAGAGCGCCCGCCCGACGGGCACCTGGCCCGAGACGCCAAAGTGCCCCCGCCGTGATCGGCGGGGGCACTCCGGGTGCTCAGGCGTCCGGAAGGGTCCGGTGCTCGGAGCGGGCAGCGGCGCGAGGCGCTACTTGTCGTTGTCGTTGCGCAGCGAGTCCGTGACGCCCTTCGCGCGGTCGCCGGCCTCGTCGACCTTGTCCTTGGCCGTGGCCTTGGTCTGGTCGGCCTTGCCCTCGGACTCCTTGCGGCGGTCGCCGGTCAGCTTGCCGACGGCCTCCTTGCCCTTGCCCTTGAGCTTGTCCATGGCGTTGTCACCAGTCACGATGTCGGTTCCTTCCGCTCAGGCACTTTCAGCCTGGAACATCCAGGCGTGCTTTTCGAGGTCTGCCGTCAGTGAGATCAGGATGTCCTGGGTGACGGGATCCGGCGCGTCGGTCACCTCGATGCGCTCACGCATCCGGTTGATGACCACGCCCAGGGCGTCCACGAGCGCCTTCACGGCGTCGGTGTCCTTGATCCAGCCGTCGGGGACGGACCGGATGGCGGTCTCCTTGGCAACGGTCGCGGAGCGTCCGTCCGGGTTGACCCCGATCGCAGAGGCACGCTCGGCGACCGTGTCGGAGTGCTGCCGGGCCGTGGCCACCACATCGTCGAGCTGGAGGTGGACGGACCGGAAACGCGGGCCGACCACGTTCCAGTGGATCTGCTTCGCCACGAGGGAGAGGTCGACCAGATCGACCAGCGCGCCTTGCAGCGCTTCTCCGACGAGCTTGAGATCGCTGTCGGACAGTGGGCTCTTCACCACAGACATGCACAACTCCCATCCGTCAGGCGTACTGCTGACCGTCGTCAGCCGATTCGCTGACCGTTTCGGTGCACCACCCACAATGGCACAAAGGAAACAAAACAGTCATGTTGGCCTCAACCTCCGTCTGCCCGCTTCCTCACGCCTCACACACGAAAAGCCCTCACACACGAAAAGCCGAGCGCACGCGAAAGTCCCGGCCGGCCCCGAGGGGCCGACCGGGACTCCGGTCGAGCACTGTGCCGCGCGTACTCAGGCGGCGACGACGTCCACCGCTTCCGCGGGCGCCTTGATGGTCACCCGTCCCGACGGCACACCTGCGACCGACGAAACGGAGACGGAATTGAGCATGGGACGAACCGGTACAGGGACCGGATCGCTGGCAGCTGCCGACTCGGCCAGCTCAGCGAGCGAGAGCTCGTCGCTCACTTCACGCATGAGCTCGGACATCCGTACGTCAAGCGCGTCGCAAATAGCGGAGAGCAGCTCGGAGGATGCCTCCTTCTGCCCCCGCTCCACCTCGGACAGATAACCGAGCGAGACCCGGGCGGACGAGGAGACTTCGCGCAGAGTACGGCCTTGGCGCTGGCGCTGCCGACGCAGCACGTCACCCAGCAGGCGACGGAGCAGAATCATCGGTGGCTCCCTCCTCGGACCGCGTAGCCGCATCCTTCACGCCCTACCGTACCGCCTTGTGCTGCGGCCGTGCGGGGAGCGATGTCGTGTTCACTCAGGGCTGCAAACATCAATTCCCCCCGATCTGTTCCGTATCCTGTGCCCGCGCATTCTCGCCGAGTTCGCCCGCAAGCAGATCGAGGGCGCTTCGTACACTCTCTCTACGGATGTCCGCCCTCGAACCATTCAATCGCAGCGCGGACACTTTCTCGACGCCGGAAGGCCCCGCTACGGCAATGTAGACCGTTCCCACGGGCTGCCCGTCCTGCGGTTCCGGGCCCGCGACGCCGGTCGTGGAGATGCCCCAGTCGGCGCCGAGGGTCCGGCGTACACCGGCCGCCATCTGCCGCGCGACCTCGGGGTCGACCGCCCCGTGCGCCGCCAGGAGGGTCCCGTCCACGCCCAGGATCTCGCCCTTGAGGGCCGTGGCGTACGCCGTCACCGATCCCCGGAAGGACCGGGAGGCTCCGGGTACGGAAGTGAGTTCGGCCGCCACCAGGCCGCCCGTCAGCGATTCGGCGACGGCGAGCGTCTCACCGCGCTCCACGAGCCGCCCCAGCACCCGGGCAGCGGCTGTCACCGCTCGGCCTCCGCGCCGTCGCGCGCGCTCACGGCGGGCTCCACGGCCGTCGAACCACCGGAGAGCCGCACGGTCGAACCGGAAGCACCGGCCTCGGAACCGCCGGCGGCACCGGCGCCCGCGACCACGGCCCCCGTATCCGTGTCGGTACCCGCACCCGCGCCGGGCGACCCGGCCGCCTCCTGGACCGCCTCCGTGGTCCGGCCGACGGCGGCGCGCTCGGCGGCGAGGCTCCTGCGGCGCAGGACGACGGCCTGACGTACGTAGTCGAGTCCGGTGACGACGGTCAGGACGACGGCCACCATCATCACCCAGAAGCGCAAGGTCGCCAGGGGCCCGGTGAGCACCAGGACGTACATCCCGGCCGCCGTGCCCTGCGCCAGCGTCTTGAGTTTCCCGCCTCGGCTGGCCGGGATGACCGCGTGCCGGATCACCCAGAACCGCATCAGCGTGATGCCCAGCTCACGGGCGAGGATCACACCGGTGATCCACCAGGGCAGGTCACCCAGGACGGAGAGGCAGATCAGCGCGGCGCCCATGATCGCTTTGTCGGCGATCGGGTCGGCGATCTTCCCGAAGTCCGTGACCAGGTTGTACGCGCGCGCCAGATGACCGTCGAACAGGTCGGTGATCATGGCGACGGCGAACGCGGCCCAGGCGAAGGAGCGCCAGACCGGGTCGTACCCGCCGTTGTGGAGCAGGAGCATGACGAAGCCGGGAACGAGCAGCAGCCGCACCATGGTGAGGATGTTGGCGATGTTCCACAGACTGGCCTGGTTGACGGCCGCAGTGCCCAGCTTGCCGCCGCGGACCGGCTTCGCGCCGGAACCGCCTGCCGCGGATGCCGGGGCTCCCGTCATCTGGCTGCCTCCGCAAGCTCGTGGTGTTCGGCCACCAGGTCGACGCCCTCGGTGCCCACTGCCTTTGCCTCGACCATACGGCCCGGCACGAGTCCCTCGCGTGTGGTGAAGACCACCTGGCCGTCCGTTTCCGGGGCCTGGTGCGCGGCGCGGCCGACCGCGACCTCGCCGTCCTCGTCCGACTCGACGGACTCCACGAGCACCTGGAGGGTCTCTCCGACGCGCTCCTCGGCCCGCTGCGAGGTCAGCTCCTCGGCCAGTTGGGAGATGTGGGCGAGCCGCTCGGCGATGGTGTCGGCGTCCAGCTTGTTCTCGTAGCCGACCGCCTCGGTGCCCTCCTCGTCGGAGTACCCGAAGACGCCGATGGCATCGAGCCGGGCACCGGTGAGGAAGCGTTCCAGCTCGGCGAGGTCGGCCTCGCTCTCGCCGGGGAACCCGACGATGAAGTTGGACCGGGCGCCGGCCTCGGGGGCCTTGCTCCGGATGGTGTCCAGGAGCTCCAGGAAGCGGTCGGTGTCGCCGAAGCGGCGCATCGCGCGCAGCACGCCGGGGGCGGAGTGCTGGAAGGAGAGGTCGAAGTAGGGGGCGACCTTCGGCGTCGAGGTGAGGACGTCGATGAGGCCGGGGCGCATCTCGGCGGGCTGGAGGTAGCTGACCCGGATGCGCTCGATGCCGTCCACGTCGGCGAGCTCCGGCAGCAGGGTCTCCAGGAGGCGGATGTCGCCGAGGTCCTTGCCGTAGGAGGTGTTGTTCTCGGAGACGAGCATCACCTCCTTGACGCCCTGCTCGGCCAGCCAGCGGGTCTCCTGGAGCACGTCCGAGGGCCGCCGCGAGATGAACGAGCCGCGGAAGGAGGGGATGGCGCAGAAGGAGCAGCGGCGGTCGCAGCCGGAGGCGAGCTTCACCGAGGCGACCGGGCTGGTGCCGAGCCGCCGGCGCAGCGGCGCGCGGGGCCCGGAGACCGGTGCGACCCCTTCGGGGAGGTCCGCGGGCGCCGGGGCGGGTGCCTCCTGGGCGTGGCCGGGCAGCGCCACGGCGGCGTCCTGCCGCTCGGCGGGGCTGATCGGCAGCAGCTTGCGGCGGTCGCGCGGTGTGTGCGAGGCGTGGATGCCGCCGTTGAGGATGGTCTGGAGCCGGTCGGAGATGTCGGCGTAGTCGTCGAATCCGAGGACGCCGTCCGCCTCCGGCAGGGCCTCGGCGAGGTCCTTGCCGTAGCGCTCGGCCATGCAGCCGACGGCGACGACGGCCTGGGTGCGGCCGTGGTCCTTGAGATCGTTGGCTTCGAGCAGGGCGTCGACGGAGTCCTTCTTGGCGGCTTCGACGAACCCACAGGTGTTGACGACTGCGACATCCGCGTCGGAGGCATCCTCGACGAGGTCCCAGCCGTCCGCTGCCAAGCGGCCTGCAAGCTCCTCCGAGTCCACCTCGTTACGGGCGCAGCCAAGAGTGACAAGGGCGACGGTACGGCGTTCGGGCATGGACTCAAGACTACTTCGTCCCGGCGGCCCTCCCGCCGTGCAGGGTTGTCCGCCCTCCTCCTGCTACGGGGAGTAACAGAAGGAGGGACCGGCCGGGAACGCCGACGGGCGCCCGGCACTGGGCCGGGCGCCCGTGGACGCGGTGGGGAGGCGCGGGGTCAGCCGGCCTCGGGGTCACCCTTGGTGTACGTGAGCCGCTCGACCTGGCCGGGCTCGAAGCGGTCCTGGAGCTTCTTCCCGTTCACGAAGAGCTCGATCGCCCCGGCGTTGCCGAGGACGAGGTCGATGCGCTCCTTGTCCTGGAAGGTCTTGGACTCACCTTCGAGCAGCAGCCCGTCGAAGAGCAGCCGGCCGTTGTGGTCCTTGACGGAGATCCAGCTCTTGCCCTGGCTCGCGCCGAGCTTGACCGTCACCTTGTCCCGGGGGGCGGCGGCGATGGCACTCTCGGACGGCACGGGCTTGGGGTCGGCCGGCTTGGTGGTGGTGGGTTCGGCCGCGGGCTTGTCGGGCGTCGAGCCCTCCGCGACCTGGGCGGTGTTCGAGGGCTTGTCCTCACCGTTGAAGAGGGTGAAGCCGACGAAACCGACCACGGCGACGATGGCCGCGACCATGGCCGCGGTCCAGTTGGGCCGCCGCGGTTCGGAACGGATGCGCTCCGCTTCGAACAGCGGAGCCGCGGGGGTCGGTGCGGGACGGCCGCCGTGGTCTCCGTCGTAACGCTCGACCAGGGGTTCCGGGTCGATACCGACGGCACGGGCGATGTTGCGGATGTGGCCGCGTGCGTAGACGTCACCGCCGCAGCGCGAGAAGTCGTCCTCCTCGATCGCGTGCACGATGGGGATGCGCACCCGGGTGGAGCTGCTGACCTCCTCGACCGTCAGACCTGCGGCGAGGCGAGCCTGCTGGAGGGCACGACCGACCGAAGGCCGGTCGTCTTCGGGGGAGTTGCCGATGGACACGGGGGCGCCTTTCGAGCGTGAGCCACCTGCTGGATGTTCAGTCTAGGGGGGGTACGAAAGGGAGGGGCAACCGGGAGGCACGACTTTGTACGCCATCGGGCTCGCCGGACGGCCCCGCGGACCTCTCCGCGGGCGGAGCGGGGACGGGACCGTGCCCCGATCGAGGACTGGGCAACCTGGAGTGGGCCGAACAGGGTGAGGGACAACGGGCAGGGCGGGAGGGAGAGGCATCGCTCCCCCTCCCTCCAACTTGACGTACGACCGCACGAAACGGTTGCCCACAAAACCTTTACGGGCCGGCCCGCCTCTGCCGGTCCCCCTCGCCGGCCTGCCCGCACCGCCCCGCCCGTGCGGATGCGCCCTCGCCGACGCGCCCGCTCGCCGTTTCCCTCACGGAGCGGATTCCCCGCGGATGACGGCCAACACCCCGTCGAGCTCGTCCGGTTTCACCATGACGTCGCGTGCCTTGGACCCCTCGCTGGGGCCGACGATGTTGCGGGACTCCATCAGGTCCATCAGCCTCCCCGCCTTGGCGAAGCCGACCCGCAGCTTGCGCTGGAGCATCGAGGTCGACCCGAACTGGGTGGAGACGACCAGCTCGGCGGCCTGGCAGAGCAGGTCCAGGTCGTCGCCGATGTCCTCGTCGATCTCCTTCTTCTGCTTCGTACCGACCACGACGTCGTCCCGGAAGACCGGGGCCATCTGGTCCTTGCAGTGCTGGACGACGGCCGCGACCTCGTCCTCGGTGACGAACGCGCCCTGCATACGGGTGGGTTTGTTGGCGCCCATCGGGAGGAACAGCCCGTCGCCCTTGCCGATGAGCTTCTCGGCGCCGGGCTGGTCGAGGATGACGCGGCTGTCGGCGAGGGAGGAGGTGGCGAAGGCGAGCCGGGAGGGCACGTTCGCCTTGATCAGACCGGTCACCACGTCGACCGAGGGGCGCTGGGTGGCGAGCACCAGGTGGATTCCGGCGGCACGGGCCAGCTGGGTGATGCGGACGATCGAGTCCTCGACGTCCCGGGGGGCGACCATCATCAGGTCGGCCAGCTCGTCGACGATCACGAGCAGATACGGGTACGGGGACAGCTCCCGCTCGCTGCCCTCGGGCGTCTTGGCCTTGCCGGTGCGCACGGCGTGGTTGAAGTCGTCGATGTGCCGGTAGCCGAAGGCGGCGAGGTCGTCGTAGCGCAGGTCCATCTCCCGCACGACCCACTGGAGCGCCTCTGCGGCCTTCTTCGGGTTGGTGATGATCGGGGTGATCAGGTGCGGGATGCCCTCGTACGCGGTCAGCTCGACGCGCTTGGGGTCGACCAGGACCATCCGGACGTCCTCCGGGGTGGCCCGCACCATGACCGAGGTGATCAGGCAGTTGATGCAGGAGGACTTGCCGGAGCCGGTCGCACCGGCGACCAGGACGTGCGGCATCTTGGCCAGGTTGGCCATCTCGTAGCCGCCCTCGACGTTCTTGCCGAGCGCCACCAGCATGGGGTGGTCGTCCTCGGCCGCGTCCGCGAGACGCAGGACGTCGCCGAGGTTGACCATCTCCCGGTCGGAGTTGGGGATCTCGATGCCGACGGCGGACTTCCCCGGGATCGGCGAGATGATCCGCACGTCCGGACTGGCGACGGCGTACGCGATGTTCTTGGCGAGCGCCGTGATCTTCTCGACCTTCACGGCCGGACCGAGCTCGATCTCGTACCGGGTGACCGTCGGGCCGCGGGTGAAGCCGGTGACGACGGCGTCGACCTTGAACTCGGTGAAGACGTTGGTCAGCGAGGCGACGACGGCGTCGTTGGCGGCGCTGCGGGTCTTGCCGGGCCCGCCGCGCTCCAGCAGGTCGAGCGAGGGCAGCGCGTACGTGATGTCGCCGGAGAGCTGGAGCTGCTCGGCGCGGGCGGGCAGCTCCCCGGTCCGCTCGGGAGCGGGTTTGGTCAGGTCGGGTACGACACCGGGGTCGCCGGGCTCGGCGGCGGCCCCCGCCCTGCCCGTGTCCGGCCTCCTGCCCGCGCCTCGGTCCTGGCCCGCGCCGCCGCCCCGCTCGGCCTCCCGGGCTCCGGGCACGGGCGTGCCGGTGTACTCCCGGTCCCGGTCCACCGAGACGCCCTGGGTCAGATCCGCGACGACCGGTGAGGGCGAGATGCCGTTGAGTACGGCGCCGTCGAGCGCGGCCGCCGCGGCCGCGGCGATGTCCACCGCGTCCGCGGGCCGGTTCATGGCGGGCTGCGCGGCGGGCCGGCGGGGCCTCCTGCGCTTGGTGAGCGCCTCCGCCTCGGCGTGGTCGTGGACGGCGTCGTCGGCGTCCGGCGCCTGCCGGCGTGCGGAGCCGCGCCGCGTGGAGGCGGGCAGCGCCTCGCGCCACTGCTCGTCGTAGCGCTCGTCGTCGTCCTCGTACACCTCGCCCGGCTCGTACGCCGGTTCCACGATGCCGAGGCGGACTCCGAGCCCCCGCAGCCGGCGCGGGATGGCGTTGACCGGGGTCGCGGTGACGACGAGGAGCCCGAAGACCGTGAGCAGCACCAGCAGCGGTACGGCGAGGACTTCGCCCATCATGAAGATCAGCGGCTTCGAGGCGGCCCAGCCCACCAGCCCGCCCGCGTCCTGCATCGCCTCCGTGCCGTCCTCGCGGCCGGGCGATCCGCAGGCGATGTGGACCTGGCCGAGGACGCCGACGACCAGGGCGGAGAGCCCGATGACGATCCGGCCGTTGGCCTCGGGGCGCTCCGGATACAGGATCAGCCGTACGGCCAGGGCGCCGAGCAGTATCGGTGCGAGCAGGTCGAGCCGGCCGAACGCCCCGGTCACCAGCATCTCCACCAGGTCCCCGACCGGGCCCTGGAGGTTGGACCAGGTGCCCGCCGCCACGATCAGCGCGAGGCCGAGGAGCAGGAGCGCGAGGCCGTCCTTGCGGTGGGCGGGGTCAAGTCCCTTCGCACCGCGCCCTATGGAGCGGAACACCGCACCGATACCGTGCGCCGTGCCGAGCCAGATGGCGCGCACCAGACGGTAGATGCCATTGGTGGGGGACGGGGCGGGTTTGGGCGCGGGCCTCTTGGCCGCCGCCTTCTTCGCGGGCGCCTTCTTCGCGGGCGCGCTCGTCTTCTTCGGGGCGGTCTTCCTGGCGGGCGCGGCTTTCTTCGCCGGCCCGGGAGTACGGCCGACGCGCTTCGCGGTGCCCGCCGTGCCCTGGGAACCCTTGCCGGACGTACGAGAGGCCATGGTGCCGAGGTTACCGCTGTCCACGCCCGTGAACACGTTCGCCTACTGGTTCACCCGACCGTGTCGCCGCCCGATGACCGGGGACTGACGCGCCCTCATGGCCCGGAGGCTCCGAACACCGCCCGATCCACACCTGATCCGTGCGGATGGTCTTGGTGCCGAGCGGAGAGAAGTCTCAGTTCTGCGCGGGCAGGATTCCGGCGCCGCCGCCCGTGCCCGGCTCCAGCGCGTCCAGCGCGCGGCGCAGGCCGGTCAGCTTGCGTTCGAGATGGGCCGCCGTGGCGACGGCCGCGGCGTCCGCCGACTCGTCGTCGAGCTGCTTGGAGAGGGCTTCCGCCTGCTCCTCGACCGCCGCGAGCCGCGCGGAGAGTTCGGCCAGCAGACCGGCCGGCTCCTTCTCGTGCTCGCCGCCCGCGTGGCCGTCGCCCTCCAACTGGAGCCGCAGGAGCGCGGCCTGCTCGCGAAGCTTGCAGTTCTTCATGTACAGCTCGACGAAGACGGAGACCTTGGCCCGCAGCACCCACGGGTCGAACGGCTTGGAGATGTAGTCCACCGCGCCGGCCGCGTATCCCCGGAAGGTGTGGTGGGGGCCGTGGTTGATCGCGGTGAGGAAGATGATCGGGATGTCCCGGGTCCGCTCACGCCGCTTGATGTGGGCGGCGGTCTCGAAGCCGTCCATGCCCGGCATCTGGACGTCCAGCAGAATGACCGCGAAGTCGTCCGTGAGCAGCGCTTTGAGCGCTTCCTCCCCTGACGATGCCCGGACCAGGGTCTGATCGAGCGCAGAGAGGATGGCCTCCAGCGCCAGCAGATTCTCCGGCCGGTCATCGACCAGGAGGATCTTGGCCTTCTGCACCATGGCCCGTCCTCCTCGCCCCGGAAATGCACCGGGTGCCGCCCCAGGGGACGACTCCCTTGCGCCGTCCGTCCTTGTGCCGGTCATGGTAGCCGCACCCCGCCCGTCACCACACCCTGTCACCGCGATGTCACTGTGCACATACCGCAAACGCGGTGGGAGACCAGAAGGTTCCCCGAATCCAGGGCGTTCACACCCGTTCGCGCACAGCCGGTCAGTAACTCAGCCCTATTCGTTCCCTACCCGATCACTCTCCGTGCATCCACTGCTCCATCACCGCCAGCAGGTGATCAGGGTCGACCGGCTTCGTCACATAGTCGGAGGCACCGCAGTCGATCGCCTTCTCCCGGTCGCCCTTCATCGCCTTCGCGGTGAGCGCGACGATCGGCAGCCCGGCGAACTGCGGCATCCGCCGGATCGCGGTCGTGGTCGCGTAGCCGTCCATCTCGGGCATCATGATGTCCATCAGGACGACCGCCACATCGTCGTGCTGCTCCAGGACTTCGATCCCCTCGCGCCCGTTCTCCGCGTACAGCACGGCGAGCCCGTGCTGCTCCAGCACGCTGGTGAGCGCGAAGACGTTACGGATGTCGTCGTCGACGATGAGCACCTTCTCGCCCCGGAACCGGAACGTCCGCCGGGGCTCCGGCGCGTCCTCCGCCGCGGCCGGGGCACCCTGGACCCACTCCTCGTGCGGAGCACTCTCGCCCGAGGGGCGCCCGGCGGGCAGCGCGGGCCGTCGGGCGGCGTCGCCGAGGGCCTTGCGCCGCCGCCGGAACGTCCCCGCGGAGTTGGCCGGGTCCCCCAGCGGAGCGGAGTCGCCGCCCGGCTGTCCCTGCCCGTTCTCGGACCCGCCGCCCAGCCCCTCGGTGGAACCGGAACCCACCTGGGGGTAGCCCTGGGGAGGCAGTTCGGCGCGGTGCAGCGGCAGGTAGAGGGTGAAGGTCGAGCCCCGGCCCGGCTCGCTCGCCGCGTGGATCTCGCCGCCGAGCAGCCGCGCGATCTCCCGGCTGATGGAGAGCCCGAGGCCGGTCCCGCCGTACTTGCGGCTCGTCGTACCGTCCGCCTGCTTGAACGCCTCGAAGATCACCAGCATCTTGCTGGAGGCGATCCCGATCCCGGTGTCGGTGACGGAGAAGGCGATCAGATCGGCGTCCGCGTCGCGCAGCGAGCCCGCCTCCAGCAGGTGCTCCCGGATCGCGTTGGGCACATCGGCGCCGGCCGGTCGGATCACCAGCTCCACCGCCCCGCTGTCGGTGAACTTCACCGCGTTGGACAGCAGGTTGCGCAGCACCTGCAGGAGGCGCTGCTCGTCGGTGTGCAGCGTCGCGGGAAGCTCCGGCGAGACCCGTACGGAGAAGTCGAGCCCCTTCTCCGCGGTGAGCGGGCGGAAGGTCGCCTCCACGTAGTCGACCAGCTGGACCAGTGCGATCCGGGTCGGGCTGACGTCCATCTTGCCCGCCTCGACCTTCGACAGGTCGAGGATGTCGTTGATCAGCTGGAGCAGGTCGGAACCGGCCCCGTGGATCGTCTCGGCGAACTCGACCTGCTTCGGCGACAGATTGCCCTCGGCGTTGTCCGCCAGCAACTTGGCCAGGATCAGCAGCGAGTTGAGCGGTGTGCGCAGCTCGTGCGACATGTTGGCCAGGAACTCGGACTTGTAGCGCATCGAGACCGCGAGCTGCTCGGCGCGCTCCTCCAGGACCTGCCGCGCCTCCTCGATCTCGGTGTTCTTGACCTCGATGTCGCGGTTCTGCTGGGCCAGCAGCTCGGCCTTCTCCTCCAGTTCGGCGTTGGACGCCTGGAGGGCCTTCTGCCGGTTCTCCAACTCCTGCGAGCGGTCCCGCAGTTGCTCGGTCAGCTCCTGGGACTGTTCCAGGAGCTTCTCGGTCTTGGTGTTGACGCTGATCGTGTTGACGCTCGTCGCGATCATCTCGGCGAGCTGGTTGAGGAAGTCCCGCTGGATGTGCGTGAACGGCTGGAACGAGGCCAGCTCGATCACGCCGAGCACCTTGCCCTCGAAGAGCACCGGCAGCACGATCACATGGGCGGGCGGCGCCTCACCCAGGCCGGAGGAGATCTTCAGATAGCCCGGCGGCACGTTGTCGACCTGGATCGTCCGCTTCTCCTCGGCCGCCGTCCCGATGAGCGTTTCGCCGGGCCGGAACGAGGTCGGCATCGAACCGGCGGAGTAGCCGTAACTCCCCCGCATCCGCAGCTCGTACGAGCCGTCGTCACCGTTGTCCGGGCCCACCTCCTCCGAGTCACCCGGGGACATGGCCAGGAAGAACGCGCCGTGCTGGGCCGAGACCACCGGCGTCAGCTCGCTCATGATCAGCGACGCCACGTCGTCCAGATCGCGGCGGCCCTGCATCAGACCGGAGATCCGGGCCAGGTTGCCCTTGAGCCAGTCCTGCTCCTTGTTGGCGAGGGTGGTGTCGCGCAGGTTGGCGATCATCGTGTTGATGTTGTCCTGGAGGACCTGGATCTCGCCGGCCGCGTCCACATCGATCTTCAGGTTCAGATCGCCGCGGGTCACCGCGGTGGCGACGGCCGCGATGGCGCGCACCTGCCGGGTCAGGTTCCCGGCCATCTCGTTCACCGACTCCGTGAGGTCGCGCCACGTGCCGTCGACGTCCCGGACCCGCGCCTGACCGCCGAGCTGCCCTTCGGTGCCCACCTCACGGGCGACCCGGGTGACCTGGTCGGCGAACGAGGAGAGCTGATCGACCATCGTGTTGATGGTGTTCTTGAGTTCGAGGATCTCGCCCCGGGCGTCGATGTCGATCTTCTTGGTCAGGTCGCCCTTGGCGATGGCCGTGGTGACCGTGGCGATCTGCCGCACCTGGCCGGTCAGGTTGGAGGCCATCGAGTTCACGGACTCGGTGAGGTCCTTCCACGTACCGGAGACGCCCGGCACCCGGGCCTGGCCGCCCAGCTCACCTTCCGTACCCACCTCGCGGGCCACCCGCGTGACCTCGTCCGCGAACGAGGACAGCGTCGTCACCATCGTGTTGACGGTGTCGGCCAGCTCCGCGACCTCGCCGCGCGCCTCCACGGTGACCTTCTTCGTCAGGTCGCCGTTGGCGACCGCGGAGGAGACCCGGGAGATGTTACGTACCTGGCTGGTCAGGTTGTTGGCCATCAGGTTGACGTTGTCGCTGAGGTCCTTCCAGATGCCGGTTGCCCCGCGCACCCGCGCCTGACCGCCGAGGATGCCCTCGGTGCCCACCTCACGGGCCACCCGCGTGACCTCGTCCGCGAAGTTCAGCAGCTGGTCGACCATCGTGTTGACGGTCGTGACCAGTTCGAGGATCTCGCCCTTGGCGTCGACGGTGATCTTCTTGGAGAGATCGCCCTTGGCGACCGCGGTGGTGACCTCGGCGATGTTGCGCACCTGGAGGGTGAGGTTGTTGGCCATGCCGTTGACGGACTGGGTCAGGTCCTTCCACGTACCGGACACACCCTGCACCTCGGCCTGACCGCCGAGGATGCCTTCCGTACCCACCTCGCGGGCTACCCGCGTCACCTGCTCGGCGAAGTTGGAGAGCTGGTCCACCATCGTGTTGAGGGTGTTCTTCAGCTCCAGGATCTCGCCCCGGGCATCCACGTCGATCTTCTGCGACAGGTCACCGCGCGCGACCGCCGTGGCGACCTGCGCGATGTTGCGCACCTGGGCGGTGAGATTCCCCGCCATGCCGTTCACCGAGTCGGTGAGATCGCGCCACACCCCGGCCACGCCGGGCACCTGCGCCTGACCGCCGAGCCGCCCGTCCGTACCCACCTCGCGGGCGACGCGTGTCACCTGGTCGGCGAAGGCGGAGAGCTGGTCGACCATGGTGTTGATGGTGTTCTTGAGCTCCAGGATCTCGCCCCGGGCGTCCACATCGATCTTCTGCGACAGGTCGCCCCGCGCCACCGCCGTCGTCACCTGCGCGATCTGCCGCACCTGGGAGGTGAGGTTGCCGGCCATGAAGTTGACGGAGTCGGTGAGCTCCTTCCACGTACCCGAGACGCCGTCCACCCGCGCCTGACCGCCGAGACGGCCCTCGGTGCCCACGTCCCGGGCCATCCGCGTCACCTGGTCGGCGAAGCTGGACAGCTGCGCCACCATCGTGTTGACGGTGTTCTTCAGTTCCAGCATCTCCCCGGCCACGTCCACGGTGACCTTCTGCGACAGGTCACCGTTGGCGACCGCCGTGGTCACCTGAGCGATGTCCCGGACCTGACCGGTCAGGTTGCGGAAGGCCGTGTTGACCGAGTCGGTGAGGTCCTTCCACGTACCGGCGGCGCCCGGCACCTCCGCCTGGCCGCCGAGCCGGCCCTCGACGCCGACCTCCCGGGCGACGCGCGTCACCTCGGAACCGAACGACTGGAGCTGGTCCACCATCGTGTTGACGGTGTTCTTCAGCTCCAGCATCTCCCCGGCCACGTCGACCGTGACCTTCTGCGACATGTCTCCGCTGGCCACCGCCGTGGTCACCTGAGCGATGTCGCGCACCTGGGTCGTCAGGTTCCGGAAGACCGTGTTCACCGAATCGGTGAGGTCCTTCCAGGTGCCCGCGGCCCCCGGCACCTGCGCCTGGCCCCCGAGGAGCCCTTCGCCACCGACCTCGCTCGCCACACGTGTCACTTCGTCCGCGAAGGTGCGCAGCGTCTCGGTCATCTGGTTGATCGTCTCGGCGAGCTGGGCGACCTCGCCCCGCGCGCTCACCGTGACCTTCTGCGTCAGGTCACCGCTGGCCACGGCCGTCGTCACCTCGGCGATCCCGCGCACCTGGGAGGTGAGATTGCCCGCCATCGTGTTGACGGAGTCGGTGAGGTCCTTCCAGACCCCGGCCACACCCGGCACGGTCGCCTGACCGCCCAGCTCACCCTCCGTACCCACCTCACGGGCGACGCGCGTCACCTCGGAGGAGAACGAGGACAGCTGGTCGACCATCGTGTTGACGGTGTTCTTCAGCTGGAGCATCTCGCCTGCCACGTGGACGGTGACCTTCCGCGACAGATCACCCTTGGCGACCGCCGTCGTCACCAGCGCGATGTCACGCACCTGGGCGGTCAGCCGGTACGCCATGGTGTTGACGGAGTCCGTCAGGTCCTTCCACGACCCGGACATCCCGCGTACCTGGGCCTGCCCGCCGAGCTTGCCCTCGGTGCCGACCTCGACGGCGACGCGCGTCACCTGTTCGGTGAAGACCGACAGCTGGTCGACGAGGTTGTTGACCGTACGGGCGACCTTCAGGAACTCGCCGCGCAGCGGGCGTACCGTCTCGTCCGTCGTGTGCGACCGCAGCTCCATCCGCTGCTCCAGGTCACCGTCGGCGACCGCCGACAGCACCCGGCCCACCTCGGAGACCGGTCGCGCGAGATCGTCGACGAGCTCGTTGGAGGCGTCGATCGCGGCGGCCCAGGAACCCTCGCAGGCCCCCGTCTCCAGCCGCTCCGTCAGCTTGCCCTCACGCCCGACCACACGCCGTACGCGCGCCAGCTCACCCGTGAGATGGAGATTGCGGTCGGCGACCTCGTTGAAGACCGCCGCGATCTCCGTCATCACGCCGTCGCCGGAGACGGTGAGCCGCCTGCGGAAATTGCCGTCGCGCATCGCCACGAGTCCCGCCAGCAACCTGTTCAGGGCTGCCGCGTCCACTTCGACGGTGCCATTGCGCTGCTTTTTCACGGACTGTCCGCCTTTTGTACGCGTTTCTGAACCCCGCGCCGCCACGCCAGACTCCACCGTGTCCCTCCCGCAGGGGTTGACCGTTTCGCTCGGGCCTATAGGAAGCTTGCCCAGTTCCACTTTGGCTCACCGCCACAGCACACCGTCGACGGGTGAACAGGCGGACGTCAAATCATTGCAACGTACCAGGCCGGAATGGGTCGGCGGGCAGCCTCCCCCGGTTGCCCCCCATCACTCCTACCGGAACACATACTCGTGCGCCCGCGCACAACTCCCGCGTCGTCCTGTCCCGATCTCGGCCCTCGTGTACCCGGCACCCTTGAGATACGTCTAGCCTGGCAAGCGAATCGAAGCGGCGAGAAACGGGCACAAGACTCGGGGAAGCGACGAGACACCATATGGGGAGTGCTGTGATCACCGCGCGCGCGGCCGCCACCTTCGAACCGGTCGGGCGCTCGGTCGCGACCGCCCGCGCCTTCGTCCGGGACACCCTCCAGGGGTGGGGGTACAACGATGTCGTCGACGACGCCGTCGTCCTCACCAGCGAACTCGTCACCAATGCCGTGGTCCACGCGGGAACGGCGGCCGACGTTCTCTGCCTGCGCACCGAGGACGGCGTGCGCATCGAGGTCGCCGACCACTATCCGGAGCGCGAGGTCCCGCTGCACAGCAACGGGCTCGACTTCGTCAACCCGGACAGCGAGAACGGCCGCGGCCTGCTGCTCTGCGCCGCCCTGGCCGCCCGCTGGGGCGTCGAGTACACCCCCACCCGCAAACATGTCTGGTTCCAGCTGGACCTGCCCGAGCGCCCGGTCGGCATCCGCTCCGCCGGACCGCTCCTGCCCACGCCCCTGCTGCCCGTGGCGGACCAGCGCGTACGGGTGGCCGTCGTCCAGATCGACCACTCCGGCTCGATCGCCGCGTGGAACGACGACGCGGCCTTCCTCTTCGGGCACGGGGCCGACCAGGTCTCCGGCAAGCAGCTCACCGACTTCGTGGCCTGGCCGCACACCCCCGGCACCAACACGGGCATCGCGGACGCGCTCCGCCTCTCCCGCTGGGAGGGCAGCTACGGGATCCGCTGCGCGGACGGCCGGGTCATCCCCGTCTACGCCTCGCACCTGAGGGTCCGCGACACCGACGGCGAACCGTCCACGGTCTGCCTCCTGGTCCGTGACTACGAGCGCGCCGTCCTTCAGTCCCCGGTCCGCGCCCCGGTCTCCGACTCCTCGTCGGAGAGCCGCACCACGGACCCGTTCGAGGTCTTCATCGGCTCCCCCGCCCCCGACGACCTGGACGGCCTGCTCCAGCGGACGGTCGAGCGGGCGCGTGACATGCTCGACGCGGACGCCGCGTTCCTCCTGCTCGCCACCGACGACGAGACGGAGCTGGAGGTCCGCGCCACGACGGGCCTCCCTTCGGCCCGCCAGCGCTTCGCCCGCGTCCCCGTGGAGGCCGGAACGGGACGCTACGGCTCGGCCCGCATGCCGGCCGTCCACGAGGACCTGACCGCCGTACCCGGTGCCGTACCCCTCCTCACCGACACCGGGATGCGCTCGGTCGTCACGGTCCCGCTGAAGGTGGAGGGCCGTCTCACCGGCTCCCTGGGGGTCGCGGCCGAGGCCCCGGGCCGCTACTCGAACGAGGAGGCCCTGCGCCTCCAGTTCGCCGCCGACCGCATCGCCCTGGCCGTGGAGTCCGCGCGCCTGGGCGAGCTGGAGCGGCTGCGCCGCGGCTCCCTCTCCTTCCTCGTCGAGGCCTCCGACCTGCTGGCCGGCACGCTCGACCGGGACCAGACGCTGGCGCTGATGGCCCAGATGACGGTGCCGACCCTGGCGACCTGGTGCGCCGTCTACACGATCGCGGACCAGTCCTCGGACCCGTACCTCTCGTACGTGCTCCACGAGGACGAGGACCTCATCGACGGCCTCAAGGCGCTGCTCTCCAAGATCTCCCCGCCCGACCCGGTCCCGACGCCGGGCGCCCGCATCTGGGCCGCCCCGTCGGAGGCCGGCCACCGCGCGGCGCTCTCGACCTCCACCCGCAGCCTGGACCACGACGCGCCGTTGAGCATGTCCACGGCCACCCGCACCATCCTGGCGACGGCGCAGGCCGTCGGCGGCGAGACGGTGGTCCTGCCGCTGGTCGCCCGCAACCGCGTGATCGGCATGCTGACGCTCGGGAAGCCCTCGGACGACCACTTCCGCCAGGAGATCCTGGAGCTGGCCGAGGACCTCTCCCGCCGGGCCGCCCTGGCCCTGGACAACGCCCGTCTGTACTCGGAGCGCATGGCGATCAGCCAGTCCCTCCAGCGCAGCCTGCTGCCCCCGGGCCTCCCCCACGTCCCGAACGTCGAGATCGAGGTCATCTACCGCGCCGCGGGCGAGGGCAACGAGGTCGGCGGCGACTTCTACGACGTCTTCCCGATCCACGACGGTGCGTACGGCTTCGCCATCGGCGACGTCTGCGGTACGGGCCCGGAGGCGGCCGCCGTCACGGGCCTGGCCCGCCACGCCCTGCGCCTGCTCGCCAAGGAGGGCTTCACCGGCCCCGCGGTCCTGGAGCGCCTCAACGCGGCCATCCTCGACGAGGGCGCCCGCAGCCGCTTCCTCACCCTCCTGTACGGCGAGCTGTGGCCCCAGGAGGACGGCAGCGCCCTCCTGAAGGTCGTCTGCGCCGGCCACCCGCTGCCGCTGCGCCTGCGCCAGGACGGCTCCGTGGAGGCGGCGGCCGAACCGCAGCCCCTGCTGGGCGTCCTGGAGGACCTGGAGCTGTACGAGGAGGAGGTCACCCTCAACCCGGGCGACGTCCTCCTCTGCGTCACGGACGGCGTCACCGAACGCCGCGAGGGCACCCGCATGCTCGGCGACGACGGCCTCGCGGACGTCCTGTCGACCTGTACGGGCCTGACGGCCGGAGCGGTCGCCGCACGCATCCTGCGGGCCGTGGAACGCTTCGCCGCGGAGCCGGCCTCGGACGACATGGCCATCCTGGCGATGCGCGTCCCGGAGCCGCCCCGCGTCTGAGGCGGCCGGTCACCAATACGGCAACGAGAAAGGCCCCCGCCATGTGGCGGGGGCCTTTCTTTTCTCTCTGAGCCCCAATGCGGAATCGAACCGCAGACCTTCTCCTTACCATGGAGACGCTCTACCGACTGAGCTATTGGGCATCGTGGCCCTGCAGAGCGCCC
>NZ_JBEYKR010000097.1:0-27150 GCF_040703535.1 Streptomyces sp. NPDC007346 | reverse complement strand
CACGAGCAGCGGCAGCATCAGCCACCGCACGGTCAATGGTTTTCTGTCCATCCTGACTCCGGGTGCGACCGGCCCTTCGCCCTTTCCGGTTGCTGACGGTGGCGACCAACTGCCGGGCGGGGGCGGGCCACTGACAGCGCCTCAGGTCGGTCGCTCAAGGCGCGCCCGGGGCCTGCCGGAGGGAAGACGGACACCCGGAGCCCGCCCTGCGGAAGGACCCCGGAGCCTGCCTGCGGAAAGACTAAAGAGCGCGCCGGATCGGCGCGCTCCTCGACGTACGGGGTGGGGCGGTCACGCGGGGGCGGCGAGCTCCGCCCAGACGGTCTTGCCCGGCGTCTCCGGCGTACGCTGCACGCCCCAGTCCAGGCAGAGGCGCTGCACGATGAACATGCCGTGCCCACCGGGGCGGCCGGCGCGGTGCGGCGTACGGGGGGCGGGCTGGCCGTTCCCCCGGTCGACGACCTCGACGCGCAGCGCCTTGGGCGTGCGGCCGATCCGGAGCTCCTCAGGGCCTTCCGCGTGCAGGCAGGCGTTGGTCACGAGCTCGGAGACGACCAGCAGGACGTCCTCGGCGGCCGCCCGGCGGTCCGCGCTGGACGCCGGGAGCCATCCCCAGTCGTGCAGGGCCTGCCGGGCGAAATCACGGGCCATCGGGACGATGCCACTGGCCTGCCCGAGTGAGAGCGTGCGCCACTGCCGCTCGGCCGGGACGGGCGAGGCTGCGCCCGCTCCTTCCGGCTCGCGGCCGAGGTCGCCCGGCGGATGCTGCCGGGTGGTGCTCATCAGCGCTTCACCTCACCGATTCGCCATGTCGCCATGTCGCCATTGAACAGAAATGATCAGTTACCGAGTGTGTGCCGGATCTTTGCGGGATGCCGACGGGGGTCTCCTGCCCGGCCGGCCCGCGACGACACCCACTTCGGGCTGTCGATCGCGTAACACGACCGTCATCAGGAACGACGTGCGGGCGCCGTACCGGATCTAGGTCTCCAGAGCGTCTTCGAGGGTGGCATGGACGGTGAAGACCGCCTCCGCGCCGGTGATCTCGAAGACTCTCGCCACGACCGGCAGCATTCCGGCCAGATGAACTCCCCCTCCGACCGCCTCCGCCTTGAGGCGGGCACCGAGCAGCACGTTCAGCCCGGTGGAGTCGCAGAAATCCAGTCGTGAGCAGTCGACCACCAGGCGTGATCGCCCTTGCTCGACCGCGCTCTCCAGAGGCTCCCGCAGCAGATCGGCGGTGTGGTGATCGAGCTCACCCACCGGAGTCACGACCTCGCTGCGCCCCTCGGTCCGGGCCTCGACCTGAAGTCGACCCCGGTTCGCACTGCCGACCGTCCCGCGGTCCATGCCCAGTACCTCTTCGCCGTCCGTCACTGTGCGCGTCACTGCCTGTGCGGCTGTATGCAGAGCTGCCGCCGACGTGCGTAAAACAGTACGCGTTTCGTACGCCACGCGGTAGTCGAAGACCTCAACAAACCGGACATATACGGTTAATTGGCGCTTGTAACTGCTGCCACGAACCGGGTAAGGGTAGAGGGACACCCGAAACACGACCGGCTTTGGAGGCGCCGCTTCACCGCAGGAACACGTATGGGCATCGGCAGCCATATGCCGAGAACGATGGAGGAGAACCATGTCACCCCGGCTCGACGAAGCGCGTACCCCCGACGCGTCGTCGGCATGTCCTCAGGGACCGACCAATTCCGACTCCCCCGCCGCGAGCGCCGTTCCCGGCCCGCGCACCAGCACCACCAGCACCACCGGCGCCGCCGACACCACCGGCACCGCCACCCCGGACTTTCCCGGCCTTCCGGACCCTTCCGGCGAGGAGGGCGAGGGACTCGAAGGACTCCCCGAGATCCCGCCCTACGCCGAAGTGGGGGCTCTGGACGCCAGGGCCCTGTCGAAGACCCTCTTCGAGCGCCTCGAATCCCTCGAAGAGGGCACGCACGAGTACGCGTACGTCCGCAACACCCTCGTCGAGCTCAACCTCGCGCTCGTCAAGTTCGCCGCCTCCCGGTTCCGCTCGCGCAGTGAGCCGATGGAGGACATCGTCCAGGTCGGCACCATCGGCCTGATCAAGGCGATCGACCGGTTCGAGCTGAGCCGCGGTGTCGAGTTCCCGACGTTCGCGATGCCGACCATCGTCGGCGAGATCAAGAGGTTCTTCCGCGACACCAGTTGGTCCGTGCGCGTCCCGCGCCGGCTCCAGGAGCTCCGCCTCGAACTGGCCAAGGCGGGGGACGAGCTCTCCCAGCGGCTGGACCGCGCGCCCACCGTGGCGGAGCTGTCCGAGCACCTCGGCCTCACGGCGGACGAGGTCGTCGAGGGCATGTCCGCGAGCAACGCGTACACCGCGAGCTCGCTGGACGCCAAGCCCGAGGAGGACGACAGCGAGGGCGCCCTCGCGGACCGCATCGGCTACGAGGACCACGGGCTCGAAGGCATCGAGTACGTCGAGTCCCTGAAGCCGCTGATCGCCGCGCTGCCCTCGCGGGACCGCATGATCCTCTCGCTCCGCTTCGTCAGCAACATGACGCAGTCGGAGATCGGTGAGGAGCTGGGCATCTCCCAGATGCACGTGTCCCGGCTGCTCTCCCGGACACTGACCAAGCTCCGCAAGGGGCTGACCCTGGAGGAGTAGCCGGACCCCGCCCTGTCCCGCCCCACCACGGGGCCTGGGGCTTCACGGGCCGGTGACGAGCACACGCGGAAGGACCCGCTCCCGTACGTATCCACGTATCAGGGCGGGTCCTTCCGCATGTCCGGGCTTCCGGTGGCGGCGGCTGCCTGGGTCCCTGGCCCCCTGGGCTTCCGGTGGCTGCTGCCTGGGTCCCTGGCCCTCTGGGCTCCCGGCGGTTACTCCACCCGCTCGCCGCCCCGCCAGACCGCGCTGACCAGCGGGACGCCCGGCCGGTAGGCGAGGTGGACGTGGCTCGGGGCGTCCAGGAGGACCAGGTCGGCGCGGGCGCCCGGGGTGATCCGGCCGATGTCGGTGCGGCGCAGGGCCGCGGCGCCGCCCGCGGTGGCGGACCAGAGGGCCTCGTCGGGGGTCATCCCCATGTCCCGTACGGCCAGGGCGATGCAGAACGGCATGGACGAGGTGAACGACGAGCCGGGGTTGCAGTCCGTGGAGAGCGCGACGGTGGCCCCCGCGTCGAGCAGCCGGCGGGCGTCGGGCCAGGTGGCGCGGGTGGAGAACTCGGCGCCCGGGAGCAGCGTGGCCACCGTGCCGCCCTGGCCCAGCGCGTCCACGTCCGCGTCGGTGAGGTGGGTGCAGTGGTCGGCGGAGGCGGCGTCGAGCTCCACGGCGAGCTGGACGCCGGGGCCGTACGTCAGCTGGTTGGCGTGGATACGGGGGTGCAGCCCCTTGGCGCGGCCCGCCGTGAGGATGGCGCGGGCCTGGTCGCCGTCGAAGGCGCCCCGCTCGCAGAAGACGTCGATCCAGCGGGCGTGCGGGGCGCAGGCCTCCAGCATCGGGCCGGTGACCAGGTCGACGTACCCGGCCGGGTCGTCGGCGTAGTCCGGGGAGACGATGTGGGCGCCGAGGTAGGTGACCTCGTCGGTGTGGCGGGAGGCGACGCGCAGGGCGCGGGCCTCGTCCTCGACGGTGAGACCGTAGCCGGACTTGGTCTCCAGGGTGGTGGTGCCCTGGCGCAGGGCCTCGGCGAGGTAGCGGGCGACGTTGGCGGAGAGCTCGTCGTCGGAGGCCTGGCGGGTGGCGGCGACCGTGGTGCGGATGCCGCCGGCCGTGTAGGGCTGCCCGGACATCCGGGCGTTGAACTCCTGGGTGCGGTCGCCCGCGAAGACCAGGTGCGAGTGGGAGTCGACGAAGCCCGGGATCACGGCCCGGCCCGCCGCGTCGAGGACGTTGTCAGTGGCGGGTGCTTTGCTTGATTCACCGGTCCAGACGATGCGGTCGCCCTCGATGACGACGGCCGCGTCCTGGATCAGGCCCAGGGGGGTCCCGTTGCCGAGGGAGGGGTCATTGGTGACCAGGCTGGCGATGTGGGTGACGGCGGTGGTCGTCATCTGGAGAGTGTTCTCCTTGCGTTCCGGGGGGTCCGGGGCTGCGGGGTGGTTCCGGTCCGGCTCTGCGGCATGGTTCCGGCATGGATGTGCGGGGTGGTTCCGGTCCGGGTCCGCGGGCGGGTCCGGGCGGTGCGGGGTTCTCGCGCGCGCCGGGGGTCCGGGCGGGCCGGGCGGGTCCGGGGTCAGTGGTGCAGGGCTGCCACGGCTGCCGCGAGCGCTCCGGGCACGTCCTCGATCAGCGCGTGACGGCCGTCGCGGACGATATGACGGCCTGCCACGACCGTGTGCCGCACATCAGCCGCGGAGGCGGCGAATACGGCGGTCTCCGCTGCCAGCCGGGGCACCGGTCCCGCCGTTCTGACGGAGTCCAGGGCGATGGTCGTCAGGTCGGCGGGGGCGCCCGGTTCCAGGACGCCCGCGTCGGGGCGGCCGAGTGCGGCGTGCCCGTCGGCGGAGGCGGCCCTCAGCAGGGCGGCGGCCGTCCAGTGGCCCCGGATGTGGGTGCGCAGCCGCTCGTTGAGCTCCATCGCCCGCGCCTCTTCGAAGAGGTCGATGACGGCGTGGCTGTCACTGCCCAGCGAGAGCGGCGAGCCCGCCTTCTGGAGCGCGGCGGCGGGGCCGATGCCGTCGGCGAGGTCGCGTTCGGTGGTGGGGCACATGCAGGTGCCGGTGGCGAAGGAGCCGAGCAGCGCGATGTCCTCCCTCGTCAGGTGCGTGTTGTGGATGCCGGTGGTGCGGGGGCCGAGGACCCCGTGGTCGGCCAGGAGCCGGGTGGGGGTGCGGCCGTGGGCGGCCTGGCAGGCGTCGTTCTCCGCCGTCTGTTCGGAGAGGTGGACGTGGAGCGGGGCGCCCCGCTCCTGGGCCCACTGCGCGACGGTGGCCAGCTGGTCCGCCGGGACCGCGCGGACGGAGTGGATGGCCGCACCGATCAGGGTGTGGTCGTCGCCCTTGAGGAGGGAGGCGCGCTCGGCCCAGGCGTCGGCGGTGGTGTCGGAGAAGCGCAGTTGGTGCCGGTTGGGCTTCTCGCCGAAGCCGGCGGCGAGGTAGGCCGTGTCCAGCAGGGTGATCCGGATGCCGGCCTCGGCGGCGGCCGCGATCAGCGCCTCGCCCATGGCGTTCGGGTTGGCGTAGGACGTGCCGCCGGGCGCGTGGTGCAGATAGTGGAACTCGCCGACGGAGACGATGCCGGCCAGGGCCATTTCCGCGTACGTGGCGCGGGCCAGCTCGAAGTAGGTGTCCGGGGTGAGCCGGGAGGCCGCCTGGTACATCAGCTCGCGCCAGGTCCAGAAGGTGCCGGACCCCACCTGGACGGTGGCCCGCAAGGCCCGGTGGAAGGCGTGGGAGTGGGTGTTGGCCAGGCCGGGAAGGGTCAGGCCGCGCAGCACCGTGGCGCCGGGCGGGGGTGCCTGGACCCCGGTCCTGATCCCGGCGATGCGGCCGTCGGCCACCTCCACGGCGATGTCGGGCTCCACATGGGTCCCGAGCCAGGCGTGGTCCATCCAGTACGTCGCGGTGACGGGCCCGCCCGCCGTCCGGGTTGTCAGCTGCACGCGAGACCTTCCAGTACGTCGGCGAGTGCCCGCACCCCGGCCGCGCAGTCGTCCTCGGCGGCGTGCTCGGCCGGAGAGTGCGAGATCCCGGTGGGGTTCCGTACGAAGAGCATGGCGGTGGGCACCGAAGCGGACAAAATACCCGCATCGTGGCCCGCGCCGGTGCCCAGGACGGGGACGGGGCGCCCCGTGTCGCCGGCCCCCTCCAGGATCTTGGCGAGTTCGTCGCGCAGGGCGTGCTCGAACTCGACCACGGGCGTGAACGACTCGCGTACGACGTCGAGGTCGATCCCGGCCCGCTCGGCGTACTCCCGGGCGGCGCGCTCGATGCCGGTGACGACGGCGTCCAGGGTGGCCTGGTCGGCGGCGCGGGAGTCCAGCCAGCCACGGACGAGGGAGGGGATGGCGTTGACCCCGTTGGGCTCGACCGCGATCTTGCCGAACGTGGCGAGGGCGCCGGTGAGTTCGGCCTCGCGGCGGGCGGCGAGCACGGTCTCGGCGTACGTGAGCATCGGGTCGCGGCGGTCGGCCAGGCGGGTGGTGCCCGCGTGGTTGGCCTCGCCCCGGAAGTCGAACCGCCAGCGGCCGTGCGGCCAGATGGCGGAGGCGATGCCGACGGGGTCGCCGGTGAGGTCGAGGGCGCGGCCCTGCTCGACGTGGAGTTCGACGAACGCGCCGATACGGGCGAGCCGTTCCGGGTCGGGGCCGATGGCCTCGGGGTCGTATCCGGCCGACTCCATGGCGGTGGGCAGGGTCATGCCGTCCGCGTCCCGGAGGCGGTGGGCGTCGGCGACGGTGAGCTGTCCGGCGGCGAGCCGGGACCCGACGCAGGCGAGACCGAAGCGGGCGCCCTCCTCGTCACCGAAGTTGGTGAGGGCGAGGGGACGGGTGAGCACCGCGCCCCGGGAGCGGAGTTCGTCGAGCGCGGCGAAGGAGGAGACCACACCGAGCGGCCCGTCGAAGGCGCCGCCGTCCGGGACGGAGTCCAGGTGCGAGCCGGTGACGACGGCGTCGCCGGCCAGGGGGTCGCCGAGCCAGGCCCACTGGTTGCCGTTGCGGTCGACCTCGTAGGTGAGCCCGCGCGCCTCGGCCTGCGTACGGAACCAGGCCCGGCAGTCGAGGTCCGCCGGCGACCAGGCGTAGCGCCGGTAGCCGCCGCTGTCGGGGTGGCGCCCGACGGGGGCCAGCTCGCGCCACATCGAGAGGAAGGAGTCACCCGTACGCCACTGGGGCGCGGGGCCCCCGGAGGGTGCGGCGGCACCTCGGGGCGAGCCCTCGGCCGCACCCCTTGGCGTACCTCCGGCCCCGGGCAGGTGCCCCGGCGTGCCCATAGGCATCAGTTGCCCTCCGCCATCGGTACGCGTACGCCCTTGTCCGTGGCGACGGACTCCGCAATGTCGTAGCCCGCGTCGACATGGCGGATGACGCCCATGCCCGGGTCGTTCGTCAGCACGCGGCGGACCTTCTCGCCCGCGAGCTTGGTGCCGTCCGCGACGGAGACCTGGCCCGCGTGGATGGAGCGGCCCATGCCGACGCCGCCGCCGTGGTGGAGGGAGACCCAGGAGGCGCCGGAGGCGACGTTGACCATGGCGTTCAGGAGCGGCCAGTCGGCGATGGCGTCGGAGCCGTCGAGCATGGCCTCGGTCTCGCGGTACGGGGAGGCGACCGAGCCGCAGTCCAGGTGGTCGCGGCCGATGGCGAGCGGGGCGGCCAGTTCGCCGCTCGCGACCATGTCGTTGAAACGCTCGCCGGCCTTGTCGCGCTCGCCGTAGCCGAGCCAGCAGATGCGGGCGGGCAGGCCCTGGAAGTGGACGCGTTCGCCGGCCATCTTGATCCAGCGGTGCAGCGACTCGTTCTCCGGGAAGAGCTCCAGGATCGCCTTGTCCGTCTTGTGGATGTCGGACGCCTCGCCGGAGAGGGCGGCCCAGCGGAAGGGGCCCTTGCCCTCGCAGAAGAGGGGCCGGATGTAGGCGGGGACGAAGCCGGGGAAGTCGAAGGCGCGGGCGTACCCGGCGAGCTGGGCCTCGCCGCGGATGGAGTTGCCGTAGTCGAAGACCTCGGCCCCGGCGTCCATGAAGCCGACCATGGCCTCGACGTGGCGGGCCATCGACTCGCGGGCGCGCTGGGTGAAGTCGGCGGGCTTCTCGGCGGCCAGGTCCGCCATGTCGTCGAAGTCGACGCCGAGGGGGAGGTAGGCCAGCGGGTCGTGGGCGCTGGTCTGGTCGGTGACGATGTCGATCGGCGCGCCCTCGGCGAGCATCCGGGGCAGCAGCTCCGCCGCGTTGCCCAGGAGGCCGATGGAGAGCGGGCGGCGGGCGTCGCGGGCCTCGACGGCGAGCTGGAGGGCGTGCTCCAGGTTGTCGGCCTTCACGTCCAGGAAGCGGTGTTCGATGCGGCGCTCGATGGCGCGCGGGTCGCAGTCGATGCAGAGGGCGACGCCGTCGTTCATGGTGACGGCGAGCGGCTGGGCGCCGCCCATGCCGCCGAGCCCGGCGGTCAGCGTGATCGTCCCGGCCAGGGTCCCGCCGAACTTCTTCGCGGCGACGGCGGCGAAGGTCTCGTAGGTGCCCTGGAGGATGCCCTGGGTGCCGATGTAGATCCAGGACCCGGCGGTCATCTGGCCGTACATGGTGAGGCCGAGCGCCTCCAGGCGGCGGAACTCCTCCCAGTTGGCCCAGTCGCCGACCAGGTTGGAGTTGGCGATCAGGACGCGCGGCGCCCACTCGTGGGTCTGCATGACGCCGACCGGCCGCCCGGACTGGACGAGCATCGTCTCGTCCTGCTTGAGCGTCCGGAGGGTGCGGACCATCGCGTCGAACGAGCGCCAGTCGCGGGCCGCCTTCCCCGTACCGCCGTAGACGACGAGCTTGTCGGGGTGCTCGGCGACCTCGGGGTCCAGGTTGTTCTGGAGCATGCGCAGGGCGGCTTCCTGCTGCCATCCCAGGGCGCTGAGAGCGCTGCCGCGCGGCGCTCGTACGGGGCGGGGTCCTGACATGGCGGTGCCTCCTCGCGACGGTGAAAATCTATTCACATCCTGAGGCGCTGAATAGTCGTAGTCAACAGGTGGGGTTCGCGCCGCGTCCGGGAAAGCGTCTCCCGACCCGTCGCAGGCCCGTCCCGGAGGCACCGATGAGCACGCCCGGCACACCCGCGCCCACCGCCCCCGGGGGATCACCGCCGCTCAAGCGGGCGCTCGGCCCCAAGCTGCTGATCCTCTTCGTCGTCGGCGACATCCTGGGCACCGGCATCTACGCCACCACCGGGGACGTGGCGGGCAAGGCGGGCGGCGCGCTGTGGCTGCCGTTCGCGATCGGGTTCGTCGTCGCGATGCTGACGGCGGCCTCGTACGTGGAGCTCGTCGGCAAGTACCCGAAGGCCGCCGGGGCCGCGCTCTACACCCAGAAGGCGTTCAAGGTCCCCTTCCTCACCTTCGTCGTCGCCTTCCTGGTCATGTGCTCCGGGCTCTCCTCGGCGAGCGCGGCGGCCCGCGCGTTCGGCGGCGACTATTTGGGGGAGTTCACCGACGCGGTGCCGCCGACCCTCGTCGCGATCCTGTTCATCCTGGCGCTGGCCGCGGTCAACCTGCGCGGGGTCTCCGAGTCGGTGAAGGCGAACGTCGTCATGACCCTGGTGGAGGTCAGCGGCCTCGCGGTGATCCTGGGAATCGGCGCGTACGCCGTACTGAGCGGCGGCGGGGAGCCCTCCCGGCTGACCCAGATCGAGACCGGCGGAACCGGGTACGCCCTGCTCACCGGTGTGCTCGGCGCCACCGCGCTCGGCTTCTTCGCCTTCGTGGGCTTCGAGGATTCGGTGAACATGGCCGAGGAGACCAAGGACCCCGCCCGCAGCTTCCCCCGCGCCATCTTCATCGGCGTGGCCGTCACCGGCACCATCTACGTCCTGGTCGCCCTGGTCTCCTCGCTCCTGGTCGACTCCCGCACCCTGGCGGACTCCAGCGGCCCGCTGCTGGAGGTGGTGAAGGCGGGCGGCGTCGATTTTCCGCCGAAACTCTTCGCGCTGATCGCCCTGTTCGCGGTCACCAACTCGGCGCTGATCAACCTCATGATGGCCTCGCGGCTCTGCTACGGCATGGCGAACGAACGCATCCTGCCGCCCGGGATGGGCAAGGTGCTGGCGGGCCGCCGCACCCCCTGGGCCGGCATCGTCTTCGTCACCGTCCTGGCCGTCGGCCTGGTCTCCACCGGCGAGATCGAAGGGCTCGGCGACACCACCTCGTTCCTGCTGCTCTGCGTCTTCGGCGTGGTCAACGTCGCCGTGCTGGTGCTGCGCAAGGACCGGGTGGAGCACCGGCACTTCCGTACGCCGACCGCCCTGCCGGTGCTCGGCGCGGTCACCTCGCTGATCCTGGCGAGCCCGCTCGCCGACCGGGGCTCCGACGTGTACGTACGCGCCGGGGTCCTGCTGCTGATCGGCATCGGGCTGTGGGCGGTGAACAAGGCGGTGATGACGGCCCGCGAGAAGTCCGGCGCCCCGTCGCCCTGACGCGGCGTCACCTCGGCTCCCGGCCAACGCATTCCAGCCGCTCCTTTACACCCCGGGGCGCATGTACCAAAGGAAAATGCCAGAACTTCCACCAGCGGTGAGCACGATGCGTAGCCTCGGGGTCACAGCCGTACGCCGCGTCGGGAGGGGAATCCGCGTGCCCGGAATCGACGAGTGCCTGCTCGAAGTCATGAGGCTGCCCGGCGCCCGGGGCGCCTCGGTGGTCGACTGGACGAGCGGCCTCGCGCTCGGCACCATCGGCGAGTCCCCCAACGGCGACCACGAGGCGACGGCGGCCGAGACGGCGGAGGTCGCCCGGATGACCGCCGAACAGCCCGCCTTCGCCCACCTGGCGGCGGGTGGCTCCACCGAACGCTCCCAGGAAGCGCCGAGCACCCCCGTCGAGGACGTCATCGTCACCACCCAGGACGGCTACCACATGCTCCGCTTCGTCGAGACAGCCTTCGACAGCAGCGTCTTCCTCCACCTCTGGCTGGACCGCTCCGAAGGCAATCTCGCGCTCGCCCGGATGCGCCTGGGCGAGCTGGCCGAGCGGCTGGTGCTGGCGTGAGCGCGATAGCCGCCGACCCCGGCCCACCAGGGACCGACCGGCTCCCGGTCTGCTCCCCGATGCTCCAGCGCCTCGCCGCCGAGCGGGCCACCGGCGCCCTGATGCGCGACCGCGGCACGCTCTACCTCGCCGACGGCCAGGTGGTGCACGCCGAGAGCCCCGCCACCCCCGGCATCGACGTGCTCCTCACCACCGGCGGCACCCTGCGGCACGAGGGCTGGTGGGACGCGGTGGCACAGGCCGGGGCCGGCCGGCGGGTCGGCCGCTACCTCGTGGACAGCGGCCATGTGCCGGGCGGGGCGCTGGAGTTGTGCCATCTGGGCGCGCTGTACGACGCCGCGTTCTTCGCCCTCGCCCCGACCGGCACACCCGCCCGCTTCCGTTACGGGGTGTCCCACTGGATCGGCCCGGTGCGGCCGGTCCCGGTGGCCGCCGTACAGCGCGAGACGCTGCGCAGACGCGAGCTGCTGGACCGGATCTGGCCCGACGCGTCCTGCGACGGCGCCCCCGTGGCGCGGTCGGCGGCGCACCCCGGCGACAGCCCCGTACCGGCCCGCCAGCGCGCGGTCCTGGAGCTGGCCGACGGTGTGCGTACGGCCTCCGACATCGCCCAGGCGCTGGGCCGCTCGGCGTTCCACATCCTGGTCGACCTGCGGCGCCTGGCCGCGGCCGGCCTGGTGGAGGCGGTCCGCGCGCAGCCGCTGCCCGCCGCCCGCGCATCCGGCCGGATCACGCTCCCCGAGGTGACGGCCGACCCTGATATCGCCCTGCTGCGCCGGCTCCGAGACGCATTGGAGGCCCTGTGATACGCGCGCTCAGACAGCGTGCCGGGAGGAGACAGCTGATGGTTCCCGAGGCCGGGACGCGCGGTGTGCTCGACGAGCTCCAGCGGTTACGGGCCCGGGTCCCCCTCCTCGCCGGGGCGCTGGCCGCCTCCACCGACGGCCTGGTCCTGGCCCACGACACCCCGGGCATCGAGGCCGAGGGCGTCGCCGCCCTCACCGCCGCCGCGCTCGGCGTATCGATCCGGATGACGGAGGCCACCGGCCGCGGCGGGTTCCGGGAGCTCCTGGTCCGCGGTGAGAACGGCTACATCGCCACCTACGCCGCCGGCTCCTCCGCCGTCCTGACCCTGCTGGCCGAGGACCGCATCAACGTCGGCCGGCTCCATCTGGAGGGCCGCCGCGCGGGCGCCCGGATCGGCGAACTCGTCGACACCGCGCTGGAACGCGCCGAGCGCACGCCCCCCGCCCCCACCGCGCCACCGCGCACCGCCCCGGGCCACACCCTTCCGCAGCGGCCCACGTAACCCTCCCCGTAGCCCCTGCCCGTAGCTCCAAGACCACCGGGACTCACGCCATCACGCGGAAACCCACGTCACCCATACAGAAACGGCCCCGGTCACCGCGACCGGCCACGGAAAGGAAACGAGCCTCCATGGCGAACACCGAAGCGTCACTGAAGGAAGCGATGAGCTCGATCGAGGGCGCCACGGGTGTGGCCCTCGTCGACTACACGAGCGGGATGGCGCTGGGCACGCTCGGCGGCGGCAAGGACTTCAACCTGGAAGTCGCCGCCGCGGGCAACACCGACGTGGTCCGCGCCAAGCTCCGCACCATGGAGCACCTGGGCCTCAAGGACGAGATCGAGGACATCCTCATCACGCTGGGCACCCAGTACCACCTGATCCGGCTGCTCAGGACCCGTGGCAGCAACGGCCTCTTCCTCTACCTGGTGCTGGACGCGAGCCGGGCGAACCTGGCGATGGCCCGCCACCAGCTGAAGAAGATCGAGGCCGACCTGGAGGTCTGAGCCCCTCCGGGAGACCCGGAGGCCTGAGCACATCCCGTCCCCCCTCACCGGCGGCGACGCCGCGCCCCGCCCGGCGCGGCGTCCCCCGCCTCCGGTCCCGTCGTCCGGTGCCCCGCCACCCGCTCGGCGACCGGGCTGCCGCCCCGGGCCCAGTCGGTGCGCACCCAGTACAGGACGTCGTCCCGGCGCTCCCGCTGCCCGATCCGTACGGCCTTCGCCCACAGACCGGCGCCCACGCCCGCGAGCACCAGCCCGCCGGCGCCCGGCAGCGCGAACGAGGAAGCCACCGCCACCACGAACGCCCCCAGCAGCCACCACCGGTGCCCGCGCCGCCACCTCCGTACGGTCACGGCCCGGTCCTGGAGGAAGTCGCCGCGCCCCGCTCGGGAGGCGCTCCGGGCCAGCTCCGCGTACCGCCCGCCGCGCGCCAGGAGCACGAGGGCCGCGGTGACGATGAAGAGCGCCGCCCCGGCCAGCAGCCCGATCCGGCGTCCGGTCAGCCCCGATACGAACGCCCCCGCCGCGGCCGCCACCAGCCCGGCCCACCACAGCGGTGCCGCCCCGGCCCGTACGATCACGGCCACTCTCGCCAGCGACTGTCCTCCGCGCCCCACGTCCGTACCCCTCTTTCAGCGATGTCCTGCCCTGTCCGGCGGCGTCCAGCGGTGTCCCGCTCCTCGCGGTGCCGCGACGCCGCCGCGGTGCTTCTGGGCGCGGAGGTTAACGGCCGCAGATGAGCGATGCGTGAGAATCCGCGAAAATGCCGGGCCCTGGCCCCGGGCGGCCCCTCACTCCACGAAGAGCCCCCACGTCACTCCACGAACAGCCCCCACGCCGCCGCCCGTACGTCGAACTCCTCCAGCCGCGCCTGGGCGTCGGGCAGTTCGTCGCACATCGCCTCCAGCAGCACCCGCCCCAGCAGCATCGGCGCGCAGACGGTGTCGAAGGAGAGCCCGGAGCCGATGGCCGCCGGGAGCAGCAGATCGCTGTGTTTGGCGACCGGCGCGAACGCGGAGTCGGCGACCGTCACGACGGTGAGCCCCTGCGCCCCGGCGTACGCCAGCGCCTCCACGCACTCCTTGGGGTGGCGGGGCAGCGCGAAGCACATCAGGGCGGTGGCGCCGGCCCGGCGGGCGGAGTCGATCCGGTCCAGGAGCATGGAGCCGCCCTCGTCGAGCACCCGGACGTCGGGGTGCACCTTGGCGGCGAAGTAGCCGAACCCGCGCGCCTGCGAGGAGGCCGCGCGCAGCCCCAGCACGGGCAGCGGCCGCGACCCGGCCAGCAGGCGGCCCGCCCGCTCCACGGGCCCGGGGTCGGCGAGGAGGTCGGAGAGGTGCTGGAGGTTCTCGATCTCGGCGCGGACGGCCTGCTGGTACTCGTTGTACGTCTCCCCCGCCTCCTCCTGCTCCGCGTCGGCGGGCGCCACCTCGCGCAGGTGGCGGCGGAGCGCCGGGTAGCCGTCGAAGCCGAGGGCGACGGCGAAGCGGGTGACGGAGGGCTGGCTGACCCCGGCGAGCTCGGCCAGCTCGACGCTGGAGAGGAACGGCGCGTCGGCCGCCCGGCGGACCATGCAGTGCGCGATGCGCCGCTGGGTGGGCGTGAGCCGGTGCCCCTCGAAGAGCCGCTGCAACCGCGCGGCGGGGCTGCTCCCACTCATGCTGTCCCCTTGCTGGATCCGTCGCGCCACGATCGGCGCCGACAGATCCATTCAGCCAGGAAGGCTCCTGTATGTCCATATGCAGCGGGTGGACAGACGTCTCACGGTCACGGAACCATCAGGCCGTTCATCCCCGCCGGACCGATCGCGACAGGAACCGACATGACCGAACCATGGAACGCGGATGCCGACCGGGTGATCCAGCTCCCCTCCGGGCGCAGGCTCCGGGGGCGCGGCCTCAGATACGACCTGCCCGAGGGGCAGACCCCCACGTTCGCCGTGCACCTGACGGGCCATCGGCCGGCCGACCCTCCGTGGGAGTCCGTCTGGGTGCCCTGGCGGGACTTCTGGCTTCCCGCCGACCCGGCGGACGCGATGCGCACACTGCGCCTCGCCCACGAGCGGGCCGCGGACGACCGCGTGGAGATCTGCTGCGGAGGCGGCATCGGCCGGACCGGCACGGCACTGTCCGCGATCTGCGTCCTCGAGGGCATGGGCCCCAAGGAGGCGGTCAGGTGGGTGCGGCGGAACCACCACCCCCGCGCGGTCGAGGTGCCCTGGCAGCGACGTTTCGTCCGTCAGGCCTTCGCCGCCCGAGCCGCCGGTGCGGGGCAGGCGTGACCGCGTGCGGTCCGGCCGTGCGGCAGCCGGGAGAACCCCCGGAAAATACGGGGGCTAGCACCCGTGCTGCGGCCCGTCGCCGCTCGTAACGTAACGGGCATGGAAGCCCGTGACCACGACCTGAAGAAGGAGCTCTCCGCCACCCTCCAGGCGCGCGGCGAGCTGGGGCCGGAGTACGAGTCCGCGCTCATCGACTCGTTCCTGGAGAAGGTCGAGCAGCGCCTGGACTCCACCATGGACCGCCAGGTCCGGCGCCACCTCGCCGAGCAGCAGGTGACAGCCGCCCGGGACCCCCGTTCCGCACGGCCGCCGTCGGCGGCGGGGCCGGCGCCCGGCTTCGGGGAGCGGTTCGGGTTCGGGGTGGTCTCGCTCGTCCTGGCCGTCCCGCTCTCCGCGATCGGGGTCGTCAACGCGGGCATCGAGGGGCTGGTGGTGGCCTGGATGGGGATCGTCGGGGTGAACGCGGTCCACGCGGCGCGCAACGGGGGCCTGTTCCGGCAGCGGCAGCGGCGCGCGGCCTCCGACTGGCAGGACTGACCGGGTGCTGTGACTGCCCGGGTGACGTGACCGACTGGGTGCTGTGACCGACCGAGTGATATGTGACCGACCGAGTGACGCGACTGACCAAGTGCTGTGACTGACCGAGTGACGTGACCGACCGAACGCTGTGACCGACCGAGTGACGTGACCGACCGAGTGCTGTGACCGGAAACGACAGCGCGGCCGGGCCCACGGAGGGCCTGGCCGCGCGTCGAGGTATGTCGCGGGGGCCGCCGCACCCCCGGTGGCCCGGAGGGCGGGACGACGGCGGTCCCCGCGAGGGACGGGGTCCGGGTCAGGGCCGGATGCCCGCGTCCGGGCGACGGTGGAGGTCCGGGAGCCGCTCCGTAGTCCGGTGTCGCCGTTCTGGGTGCCGGCGGGTCTCCCTGCCGACACCCACCAATGTGCCGGAGCCGTGTTAAGCGGGTGCTGCGCGGACGTGACGCTCTCGTACCGTTTCCGCGAAACCGCGGCGCCCCGGCCCCCGGCCGGACCTCACCCCTTGGCGCCGGCCTCCTTCGCGAGGAACGCCAGCACGTCCTGCCTGCTCACGACGCCCTTGGGCTTCCCCTCGACCAGCACGATCGCCGCGTCGGAGCCATCGGCACCGCTGAGCGCGGCCATCAGGTCCTCGACCGGTTCGCCGGAGCCGACCTGCGGCAGCGGGGCCGACATGTGCTTCTCCAGCGGGTCGGTGAGCGAGGCGCGCTGGGTGAACAGGGCGTCCAGCAGCTGCCGCTCCACGACGGAGCCGATGACCTCGGCGGCCATCACGTCGGGGTGGCCGGCGCCCGGCTTCACGATCGGCATCTGGGAGACGCCGTACTCACGCAGGACGTCGATGGCCTGGCCGACCGTCTCGTCCGGGTGCATGTGCACGAGGGAGGGCAGCGGGCCCTGCTTGAAGTCCAGCACCGCGCTGACCTGGGGGGAGGAGCTGGTGTCCTCCAGGAAGCCGTAGTCGGCCATCCACTCGTCGTTGAAGATCTTGCTGAGGTAGCCGCGGCCGCTGTCGGGCAGCAGCACCACCACGACGTCGTCCGGGCCGAGCCGCCGGGCGACCTCCAGGGCCCCGACGACCGCCATGCCGCAGGAGCCGCCGACGAGCAGGCCCTCCTCCTTGGCGAGGCGGCGGGTCATCTGGAAGGTGTCCTTGTCGGAGACCGCGACGATCTCGTCCGTGACGGTGCGGTCGTACGCGCTCGGCCAGAAGTCCTCGCCGACCCCCTCGACCAGGTACGGACGCCCGGAGCCGCCGGAGTAGACCGAGCCCTCCGGGTCCGCGCCGATGACCTGGACCGCGCCGTCGCTGACCTCCTTGAGGTAGCGCCCGGTGCCGCTGATCGTGCCGCCGGTGCCGACGCCCGTGACGAAGTGGGTGATCTTCCCCTCCGTCTGCTCCCACAGTTCGGGACCGGTGGTCTCGTAGTGCGAGCGCGGGTTGTTCGGGTTGGAGTACTGGTCCGGCTTCCAGGCGCCCGGCGTCTCGGTGACCAGCCGGTCGGAGACGTTGTAGTACGAGTCCGGGTGCTCAGGGTCGACGGCCGTGGGGCAGACGACGACCTCCGCGCCGTATGCGCGCAGCACGTTGATCTTGTCCGTGGACACCTTGTCCGGACAGACGAAGATGCACTTGTAGCCCTTCTGCTGGGCGACGATCGCGAGGCCGACGCCCGTGTTGCCGCTGGTCGGCTCGACGATCGTGCCGCCGGGCTTGAGCTCGCCGCTCTGCTCGGCCGCCTCGATCATGCGCAGGGCGATGCGGTCCTTCACCGACCCGCCGGGGTTGAAGTACTCGACCTTGGCCAGGACGGTCGCCTGGATGCCTGCCGTGACGTTGCGCAGCCTCACCAGCGGGGTGTTGCCGACAAGTGTGATCAGCGAATCGTGGAATTGCACCGTGTACTCCGGGATCTCCGAGATGGTCCGGCCCAGGGTATGCGTACGAGCCGGACTGTGCGTCGGTACGGACTCCGCCCCTGGACCGGGCGGCCGGATACGGAGCGTACGGGCCCGGAAACGTGCGGTGCGATTGGGCGGCGCCCTTCACGGGGCAGGTAGGTACATGTAGCGCTGTACGGCGAGGAGGAGGTGGACCGGACTGTGTCGAGAGCAAGGGTGGCACGGCGGATCGCGGCGGGCGCGGCTTACGGCGGTGGGAGCATCGGACTGATCGGTGCGGCGGCCGTGGGCGTGTTCCTGGCGGAGGTCCAGCTCGCGAAGAGGCAGGTGGGCGGTAACACAGCGCCCGTTCCGCCGAGCGCGGACGGGCGGTACGGGGTGGCGTTCGCCGGCCCGGACGATCCGTTGCGGCTCGGGATGCTCGGCGATTCGACGGCCGCGGGCCAAGGGGTGCGGCGAGCCGGGCAGACCCCGGGGGCGCTGCTCGCCTCGGGGCTCGCGGCGGTGGCCGAGCGCCCGGTGGACCTGCGGAACGTGGCCCTGCCGGGGGCCAGGTCGGACGATCTGGAGCGGCAGGTGTCGCTGCTGCTGGCGGACCCGGCCCGCACCCCGGACGTCTGCGTGATCATGATCGGGGCGAACGACGTCACCCACCGGATGCCCGCCACCCAGTCGGTGCGCTGTCTGACGACGGCGGTGCGCAGGCTGCGGACGGCGGGGGCGGAGGTGGTCGTGGGGACCTGCCCGGACCTGGGCACGATCGAGCCGGTCTACCAGCCGCTGCGCTGGCTGGCCCGGCGGGTGAGCCGGCAGCTGGCGGCGGCGCAGACGATCGGCTCGGTGGAGCAGGGCGGGCGCACGGTGTCGCTGGGCGACCTGCTGGGCCCGGAGTTCGCGGCGAACCCGCGCGAGCTGTTCGGGCCGGACAACTACCACCCCTCCGCCGAGGGGTACGCGACGGCGGCCATGGCGGTGCTGCCCACGCTCTGCGCGGTGCTGGGCCTGTGGCCGGAGTCGGACCGCCTGGACGGCTCCCGCCGCGAGGGCATCCTGCCGGTGGCCAAGGCGGCCTCCCAGGCGGCCCGCGAGGCCGGTACGGAGGTCACGGGGGCCCGCGCCCCCTGGGCCCTCCTCAAGCACCGCAGGCGGCGGCGCCTGCCCGCCTCCCCGGAGACGGAACCGGCGCCCCACCCGCACCCCGACGCGGCACACGGGCACACGTAGACGGCACGTAGACGGCACGCAGACGGCACGCAGACGGACATCACCCGGCAGGCCGACCGGCCAGGCACACCGGCCGAGCGCGGGAACCAAGCGCGGGAACCAAGCGCAACGACCAAGCGACCTGAGCAAGCGCTTAGAAAAGAGTCCCGCATCACACGGCCTGCCGGGTGACCCGGGCGTTACGCCCGGGTAGCTTCCAGAGGAGTTCCCTCGTCCACCCAGCCTTCCAGCCCTCATGGAGCCGCGTGATGCCCGAAGCCGTGATCGTCTCTGCCGCCCGTTCGCCGATCGGCCGCGCCTTCAAGGGGTCCCTCAAGGACCTGCGCGCGGACGACCTGACCGCCACGATCATCCAGACCGCGCTGGCCAAGGTCCCCGAGCTGGACCCGAGGGACATCGACGACCTGATGCTGGGCTGCGGCCTGCCCGGGGGCGAGCAGGGCAACAACCTGGGCCGCGTCATCGCCGTACAGATGGGGATGGACCACCTTCCCGGCTGTACGGTCACCCGCTACTGCTCCTCCTCGCTGCAGACCAGCCGGATGGCGCTGCACGCGATCAAGGCCGGCGAGGGCGACGTCTTCATCTCGGCGGGCGTCGAGATGGTGTCCCGCTTCACCAAGGGCAACTCCGACAGCCTGCCGGACACGCACAACCCGCTCTTCGCCGAGGCCGAGGCCCGCACCGCCGCCCGCGCCGAGGAGTCCGGCGCGGGCTGGCACGACCCGCGCGAGGACGGGCTCGTCCCGGACGCGTACATCTCGATGGGGCAGACGGCGGAGAACCTGGCCCGGTCCAAGGGCGTCACCCGCCAGGAGATGGACGAGTTCGGCGTACGGTCGCAGAACCTCGCGGAGGAAGCCCTGAAGAACGGCTTCTGGGAGCGGGAGATCACCCCGGTCACCACCCCCGACGGCACGGTCGTCTCCAAGGACGACGGCCCGCGCGCGGGCGTCACGCTGGAGGGCGTGCAGGGCCTGAAGCCGGTCTTCCGCCCCGACGGCCTGGTCACCGCGGGCAACTGCTGCCCGCTGAACGACGGCGCCGCCGCCCTGGTGATCATGTCCGACACCAAGGCGCGCGAGCTGGGCCTGACCCCGCTGGCCCGGATCGTCTCCACGGGCGTCTCCGGCCTCTCCCCCGAGATCATGGGGTACGGCCCGGTCGAGGCCAGCAAGCAGGCGCTGAAGCGGGCCGGCCTGACCATCGGCGACATCGACCTCGCCGAGCTCAACGAGGCGTTCGCCGCCCAGGTCATCCCCTCCTACCGGGACCTCGGCCTGCCGCTGGAGAAGGTCAACGTCAACGGCGGCGCGATCGCGGTCGGCCACCCCTTCGGCATGACGGGCGCCCGCATCACCGGCACGCTGATCAACAGCCTCCAGTTCCACGACAAGCAGTGGGGCCTGGAGACGATGTGCGTGGGCGGCGGCCAGGGCATGGCGATGGTGATCGAGCGGCTGAGCTGAGCCGCAGCGGAGGGTAGGGGTCGTGCGAGGTACGCGTACGGCACCTGCCCGCAGCGGAGGCGAAGCTCAGCGCGACCACGAGCACGAGCGGCCGAGTCAGGCCTGTACGGTCCCGGGGGCTTTGTTCGCGGGCCCCGGGGCTTCCCTCGCCACGGGGTGTCCGAATCCGGCCGAGCCCCGACCGTGACCGAATCTCCCCCAGGATGTGATCTGCGTCCCGGGGGAGATACGTTTCCCCAGGTCACCGTGGATATGGGGGTAAACCCAGGACCGAAAGACCTGTCCATTTCGTGACGTAATGCACTGACAGCCGCTCCGGGTAGAGGTCAAGCTGATGTAGGAAGTCGGGGGTATCGATTGAAATCGGGAGTTGTCAGTGAGCGCCATGTCATTTGCCCTGTTGCTGACCACCGCCGCTGCCACGGCCGTCGGCGCCGCCGCGCTGCATGCCGCTCACGGGCTGCGCAAGCAGGTCTCGGGCCTGCGCTCGGAGCTGGCCGAGGGCCGCGCTCTCGCCGCGTCGGTGCCACCGCAGAGCCGTAGTACCGCCACCCCCGCCGAGGAGATACGCGCGGCCGTGACCGAGGCGCTGGCCGAGGAGCGCGAGCGCGAGCTGGCCGAGGCGCGCGCCTTCTGGGCCGCCCAGGAGGCCCGCGACGCGGCGGACGCCCCTTCCCTGCTGGGCGGGCTGCCCGTGCTCGGAGAGGACGCCCCGTTCTACCTGCCGCGCCAGACCGACTTCGCCGGCCTGGAGTCGATGGACCTCGAAGCGGCCGAGGCGATGGAGGAGCTGGCGGAGCTGAGCGAGCGGACGCTCGCCGAGCACGAGGCCGCCGACCTCGCCGGTGAGCTGACGGACCTGCCGGAGGTCGCGGACCACCCCGAGGACTCCCCCGAACTGGCCGCGGCCCGCCGCCGCCACCCCTCGCACCCGGACTTCGTCCCCGTACAGACCCCGGTGGTCACCGACCACGAGCGCACCGTGAGCCGCCTGGAGGAGCTGGCCGACCTGGCCACCGAGCTCACCGACGTGCGGCCGGGACCGCTGGGCACGCTCGACGTGTACGTCTTCGCGGACGGCACCACGCTCTGTATGACCCCCGGCCACCGCGAGACGGCCGAGCGGCTCGCGGACGCGCTGCGGTCGGGCCGGCAGCCGGTGCTGCTGGGCGGCTCGGGTGTCTCCGGCGCCTATGCGCTGACCTTCTCCTGCGGCGAGGACAACGTCTACATCCTGGCGGACCGCGTCATAGCCTCGTTCTGACCGAACCGAACCGAACCAGACCGGTCCGAACTAAGCCGAACAGACCGGTCCGAACCGAGCCGGACCGAGCCGGACCGGACCGAGCCGGTTCCGACCGACCCACCACCAGCTCCCCGGCTCCCCCGGCGCGGGCCCGACTACGCGAAAGCCCGCGCCGCCGCTTCCTCGACGTATCGCACGGCCTCGTCCAGCTCTCCGGGCGGGGCCGTCACCAGTGACACGGCCAGGTCCCGCCCGGCGACGGCGAGTTGGTCGCCCACCGCGAACACCCCGGCGTCCGGAACCACCCGCGGCTCCGCCCCCGGGCTCTCGAAGCGCTGGGCCCGTACGGCGAGTTCGCGGGCGACGGCCAGCGCCTCGGCGGCCGCCCCGCGCTGGAGGCGGCTCTGCGGGGCCGAGCGCAGCCGGTCGGCGAATCGGTCCACGACCAGGATCAGAGGCGTCGTATCGAGCACGCGCCCGACCCTACGCGCCCCTCGCGCCCGGCTGCCACGCCGCCCCACCCGCCATCCCGTACGGGAGCACCTCTGCGCGCCCCCTGCGCAGGCGACATCGGAAGGGCCCGCAGGCGCGATGCCTGCGGGCCCTTCCGATGGTGTCTGCCGGTGCGTGGTGCGTTACCGGTCAGTCGTCGCCGCTGAGGATGGCGACCAGGCGCAGCATCTCGATGTAGATCCACACCAGGGTCACGGTGAGGCCGAAGGCGGCCAGCCACGCCTCCTCGCGCGGAGCGCCGTACGCGATGCCGTCCTCGACCTGCTTGAAGTTGAGGGCGAGGATGCACGCGCCGATCACGATGGCCACGATGCCGAAGATGATGCCGAGCGCGCCGCTGCGGAAGCCGAGGCCGTCACCGCCGCCGAAGACGGCGAACAGCATGTTGACCATCATCAGCAGCATGAAGCCGATGGTGGCGGCCATCACGAAGCCGTAGAAACGCCGCGTGACCCGGATCAGACCGGTGCGGTAGGCGATCAGCACACCGGCGAAGACCGCCATCGTGCCGATCACGGCCTGCATCGCGGCGCCGGGGGCGACGTAGACACTGACGATGTTGCTGACGATGCCGAGGAAGACACCCTCGAACGCCGCGTACGTCAGGATCAGCGGCGGCGAGGGCCGGCGCTTGAACGAGTTCACCAGCGACAGCACGAAGCCGATGATCGCGGCACCGATGGCGACACCGTAGGCACTGCCCAGGTTCGCCTCGTCGACCGGCATGACCCACCAGGCGATGGCGGCGGCCACGACGACCAGGCCGAGCGTCATCGCCGTACGCGTCACCACGTCGTCGATGGTCATCGCGTCGGTGCGCGCGGGCGCCGGGGCGCCGGGCTGGGTGCCCTGCTGTGCGTAGGGGTTGGTGGCGTACGGGTTTGCGGCGGTGCCCTGCGCGAACGGGTTGGCCCCCGTCGCGGCGGCCCCGGCCTGCGGCGCCGCGTTGAAGCCCGCGTGGCCGTTGTCGCGGCTGAACCCCCGTCGCGAGAAGACCGGGTTGCTGCTCCTCATCTCACTCCTCCATGGCCACACTGCGTGGCCTCGCGACAAGAGTAATGGGTAGGCAAAAGAACCACCCCAGTACCAGGGGAGGATCTTTGTCACCAACGCCCACGCCGATCGCCTTCTCGGGGCGCACCGCTGCCGTGCGCCGACCGTAGCGATGCGTTCCGGCGCCGCGTTCCCGTGGTGTTCCCCAATCGGCACATGGGGGGCATGAATTCGTGCCGTTGCCGCCGCTCACTCCCAGTGAGGAGCCTGGTGCCCGGAGCCGGACTCGAACCGGCACGCCCCCGAGGGGCAGCGAGGTTTAAGCTCGCCGTGTCTACGTTCCACCATCCGGGCGTGCCGCGCGGCTCCGCGTTGGCAACTGACCCTATCCGGGGGCGTCCCCCGATCAGCGGAACGGTGGCGCGATGTTGTCCTATTTTATTGACCACTTGAGGGGCCATCAGCACATGAGAGCGGCCTCACCACGCGCCCGTACCGGTTACCGGTGAGCAGCACGCCGTACGGGATTGACGGAAAGTCGCTGCACCCGTACGGCCCAGTGCGCCAGGTGTGCGCCAGGCCTCGCCAGGGGGTGCGCCACCCTCGGGATCCGGGGTGTCGGAGGAGGCTCTCGTTCCGCCTGGGCGGGGGCCTTCGCGGATCGGAGAGCAGTGATCACCCTGTGTCACCGGGCCGCCTCGCGGGCGGAGCGTCAGGGTCGGTGTCATACCCGAGGAGGACGGTCTCACCCCTGTGATGCGACTCAAGAGGGCCACGGGAACGGGCATCGGGAGTGACGCCCCGGGGCGATCGGAACGTCACGATGGAGTAGTCCCCGAGGCACCGCCGTCAGCGCGGGCCGCGTCACCACCGCATGCGTCCGCATCACCCGAACCAGGAGCGTCCCTGTGACCACCACCCCCACCGTTCACCGCGCCACCGCGGTGGCTGCCCGCGCCACGGAGCTGTCGAAGGTCTACGGCGAGGGGGAGACGCAGGTCGTCGCCCTGGACCGGGTGACCGTGGACTTCCCGCAGGGCGAGTTCACGGCGATCATGGGTCCCTCGGGCTCGGGCAAGTCGACGCTGATGCACTGCGTCGCCGGTCTCGACAGCTTCAGCAGCGGTTCGGTGCGCATCGGCGAGACCGAGCTGTCCACGCTGAAGGACAAGCAGCTCACGCAGTTGCGCCGGGACAAGATCGGCTTCATCTTCCAGGCGTTCAACCTGCTGCCGACGCTCACCGCGCTGGAGAACATCACCCTGCCGATGGACATAGCGGGCCGTAAGCCCGACGCCGCGTGGCTCCAGAAGGTCATCGACATGGTGGGGCTCTCGGAGCGGCTGAAGCACCGGCCCACCGAGCTCTCCGGCGGGCAGCAGCAGCGGGTCGCCGTGGCCCGCGCCCTGGCCTCGCAGCCCGAGATCATCTTCGGTGACGAGCCGACGGGGAACCTGGACTCCCGTTCCGGTGCCGAGGTTCTGGGCTTCCTGCGCAACTCGGTGCGCGAGCTGGGCCAGACCGTGGTGATGGTGACCCACGACCCGGTGGCCGCCTCCTACGCGGACCGGGTGATCTTCCTCGCGGACGGCGCGGTCGTCGACCAGATGATGCACCCGAGCGCCGACGGCGTCCTCGACCGGATGAAGGCGTTCGACGCGAAGGGGCGCACGAGCTGACGCGAGCGGCCCGCCGCCCAGAACGGCCGCCGCCCGGCTGACGCATGCGGTCACCGCATCCTGGCCGCCGCCCTCGCGTCCCCGTTCCCGTCCGTTCCCGTCCGTTCCCGTCTGTTCCCGTCCCCCTTCCGGAACCCATCCCAGGACACACCAACATGTTCCGTACCGCCCTGCGCAATGTCCTCGCGCACAAGGCCAGGCTGCTGATGACCGTGCTCGCCGTCATGCTCGGCGTAGCGTTCGTCTCCGGCACCCTCGTCTTCACCGACACCCTCGGCAACGCCTTCCGCAACCAGTCCGCCAAGAGCTACGACGATGTCGCCGTCGCCGTGGAGACGTACGCCGGCGGGCGCGACAACAAGACCCCCGGCCTCGACGACGCCACCCTGGACAAGATCCGCGGTGTGGACGGCGTGGCCTCCGTCACCGGCCGGGTCGACGGCTTCGCCGGGGTCGCCGACCCGGACGGCAAGCTCATCGGCAACGGCTGGTCCAACACCGGTGCCAACTTCGCCCCCGGCAAGGACGGCAAGGACAGCGCGTACGACTTCACCCAGGGCAGCGGCCCGGTGAAGAACGGCCAGGTCGCCCTCGACAAGGACACCGCCGCCAAGGGCGAGTACCGCGTCGGCGATCCGGTGCGGGTCGCCACCAACGGCCCGGTGAAGGAGTACACCCTCTCCGGCGTCTTCACCACCGAGGACGGCGCGGTCAACGCGGGCGGCAGCCTGGTGCTGTTCGACACCGCGACCGCCCAGCAGCTCTACCTGAAGCCCGGCGTCTTCCAGAACGCCACCGTGGCCGCCACCGCGGGCGCCTCCGACCAGAAGCTGCTGGACGCGATCGTTCCGCTGCTGCCGGAGGAGGCCACCGCGCAGACCGGCAAGGCCCTCGCGGACGAGCAGGCCCGGCAGATCGAGAGCGGTCTCACCGGCCTCAACACCATCCTGCTGGTCTTCGCCGGCATCGCCCTGTTCGTCGGTGTCTTCCTCATCGCCAACACCTTCACCATGCTGGTCGCCCAGCGCACCCGTGAGCTGGCCCTGATGCGGGCCATCGGCGCCTCCCGCCGCCAGGTCAAGCGCTCCGTGCTGATCGAGGCCGGCGTCGTCGGAACGCTCGCCTCCGTCATCGGCTTCGCCGTCGGCCTCGGCCTCGCCACCGGCCTGCGCTCCGGGATGGGCCTCCTGGGCGGCAAGATCCCGGCCGGACCACTGGTCGTCTCGCCCACCGCGGTCGGCTCCGCCTTCGCCGTCGGCATCCTGATCACCGTCCTGGCCGCCTGGCTGCCCGCCCGCCGGGCCGCGAGGATCGCCCCGGTCGCGGCGATGAGCAGCGTGCACGCCACCGCCTCCGTCAAGTCCCTGGTCGTACGGAACTCCATCGGCGGTGTCATCGCCCTGCTCGGTGCGGCGGGCATCGTCGGCGGTGCGGCGACCGGCGGGGAGAGCGGCCGCTACCTGGTCGCGGCCGGCGCCTTCTTCGCCCTGATCGGCATCATCATCCTGATCCCGCTGCTCTCCCGCCCGGTCATCGCCCTGGTGCGGCCGCTGCTGACGAAGGTGTTCGGCGTCTCGGGGAAGCTGGCCTCGCAGAACGCGGTCCGCAACCCGCGGCGTACCGGAGCCACCGCCTCCGCCCTGGCCATCGGGCTGACCCTGGTCACCGGCATCTCGGTGCTCGGCGTCACCCTCGGCCAGGCCATCGACAAGATGACCACGGACCACATCAAGGCCGACTACATGGTCTCGATGGCCAGTGGCGACTCCCTCGACGAGTCGGCGCTCACCGCCCTGTCGAAGGCGGACGGCGTCTCCGCGCTCTCGCCGCAGCAGTCGGTGTACTTCACGATCGACGGGGAGTTCCACTCGGCCTCGGGCGTCACCCCGGGCGATGTGGAGAAGGTCTTCACGGTGAAGACGGTCTCCGGATCGCTCTCCTCGCTGAAGGACGGCCAGGTGGCCGTCGGCGCCAAGACCGCGAAGTCCAACGGCTGGAAGACCGGCGACACCCTCCCGGTGACGTTCGACGACGACAAGAAGGGCGAGCTGACCGTCGGCGCCCTCTTCGAGGAGAACGAGTTCCTCTCGCCCTTCGTGATCCCGAAGGCGCTGGCGGACCAGCACAGCTCCGCCACCCACTCCGACATCCGCGAGATCTGGATCAAGACGGACGGCGGCGCCAGCCAGGCCAACGAGCAGGCCATCGTGGACGCGCTCGGCGACAACCCGGCGATGAGCGTCATGGACCGGCAGGACATCCGTGACATGTTCGGCGGCTTCGTGAACACCGCGCTGAACATCATGTACGGGCTGCTCGCCATGGCCCTGCTGATCGCGGTCCTCGGCGTCGTCAACACCCTCGCGATGTCGGTGTTCGAGCGCCAGCAGGAGATCGGCATGCTGCGGGCCATCGGTCTCGACCGCGGCCGCGTCAAGCGGATGATCCGCCTGGAGGCCGTCGTCATCTCGGTCTTCGGCGCGGTGATCGGGATCGCGCTGGGCGTCTTCCTCGGGTGGGCGATCGGCCAGACCCTGGCCGCCGACATCCCCGGCTACGCCCTGGTGATCCCGTGGGACCGCATCGCGGTCTTCCTGGTCCTCGCCGGCCTGGTGGGCGTCCTCGCCTCGCTGTGGCCCGCCCGCAGCGCCGCGAAGCTCAACATGCTGACGGCGATCAAGACCGAGTAACCGGGGGTCCCGGGGACCGGGACGGGACCGGGGACGGCGAGGGGCCGGTGCCCTTCGGTTTCCTTGCGCACCTCGTTGACCTGAAACTGGAAGACGCCCGCCGAGTTCTTGATATTGCGAACCCATTTTTCCATTTCCAGAACCA
>NZ_JBEYKR010000096.1:0-27368 GCF_040703535.1 Streptomyces sp. NPDC007346 | reverse complement strand
CGACAACGCACATGATCACACCAAGGCCGCACCGTTGTCTCATCGCCCACTAATGGCCAACTGGCCCTTCAGCAGGGGACGTTAAAAAACAAGCTCAGGGCGTGTACTTGTACCCCACCCGGCGGACCGTCTGGATCGAACGGCGGTGCTCCGCACCGAGCTTGCGGCGCAGCCGGGCCACATGGACGTCGACGGTGCGGCCGTCACCCACATGCCCGTAACCCCACACCGTCGTCACCAGCTGGTCGCGGGTGTGCACCCGGTGCGGGTGCGCCACCAGGTGGGCCAGCAGCTCGAACTCCAGGTACGTGAGGTCGAGGGTGACCCCGTCCACGGAGGCCGTACGCCGGGTCGAGTCGATCCGCACCGGCCCCGGCGACACCCCCTCCTCGACCGGCTCCGGCGCCAGGTGCTGGGCGAAGGGCGCGCGGCCCTGCCGGTCGGGCTGCTGCCGGAGCTGGGAGGCGGCGACGGCCCCGGCGAGCGCCGGCTGCTGGTCGGCCGGGACGAGCACCAGGTAACCGATCATCGGCGGCTGCCCCGGCAGGGCGGGAAGCGTGTGCTGGGGCGCGGGCAGCCAGGTCGCGCCCGGCGGCAGGAAGTCGGCCACGTCGGAGAGCCGGGCGACCTCGTCACGGTCGACGGCGCGCAGACGGTGCCGGTTGGGGGAGAGGGAGCGGGCGGCGGGGTTGGCCGCGGAGGGCGCCGGGGAGGCCGCGGTGGCAGCGGAAGCGGCGGAGAAAGTACGGGTGTTCGCCATGGAGGGTCAGCTCTTTCGCGCGAGGAGTCGTCGAGGACGGACTTACGTCGTGCGCGCGGACCGAAGGCCGGGGTGAGCGGCTTTAGAGGGCCTGCGCGTTCCACGCGCGGCAACACACCCGGTCGAAATCATGGTGCTGACGGGATGGCCAGAACGGCTCGAGGTCGCTGCGACCCGACACGATGTACTGGAAGCTGGCCATGGCTCCATTGAAGCAGACATTGCGGCAATGCAGCAGACTTCTCTCACTCGTCGATACGGCCTCTTGACGTTACCTTCCTCACGCTGCGCTTTTTCTCGCTCACCTTTCTTTCCTGCCGTCTCGAATGAGCGCCGAGCGATCATCGGGCGAGCGCCGAGCGGCCGTCGAACGAGCGCGGAACGACCGTCGAGCGAGCACCGAACGACCGTCGAACCAGCATCGGGCGAACGGGGAAACCACGCGGGAGGGGCCCGCCGGCGAACCGGCGGGCCCCTCGAAGACGCGTCGCCGCGACGGGATCAGACCTGGCCGGCCTTCTCCAGCGCGGTGCAGCAGGTGTCGACGATGAGCCGCGTGACGACGTACGGGTCGACGTTGGCGTTGGGGCGGCGGTCCTCGATGTAGCCCTTCTGGTCCTGCTCGACCTGCCACGGGATACGGACCGAGGCGCCGCGGTCGGAGACGCCGTAGCTGTACTCGTTCCACGGGGCGGTCTCGTGGAGACCGGTGAGCCGGTCGTCGATGCCCGCGCCGTAGTTCTTCACGTGGTCCAGCGGCTTGGAACCCTCCCCCAGCGACTCGCACGCGGTGATGATCGCGTCGTAGCCCTCGCGCATCGCCTGGGTGGAGAAGTTGGTGTGCGCGCCCGCGCCGTTCCAGTCGCCCTTGACCGGCTTCGGGTCCAGCGTCGCGGAGACGCCGAAGTCCTCGGCGGTGCGGTAGAGCAGCCAACGGGCCACCCACAGCTGGTCGGAGACCTCCAGCGGGGAGAGCGGGCCCACCTGGAACTCCCACTGGCCCGGCATGACCTCGGCGTTGATGCCGGAGATCCCGAGCCCGGCCGCCAGGCAGTTGTCGAGGTGCTTCTCCACGATCTCGCGGCCGAAGATCTCGTCCGCGCCGACCCCGCAGTAGTAACCGCCCTGCGCGGCCGGGAAGCCGCCCTCGGGGAAGCCGAGCGGCCGGTGGCCGTCGAAGAAGGTGTACTCCTGCTCGATGCCGAAGATCGGGGCCTGGCCCGCGAACTGCTCGGCGACCGGACGCAGCGCGGCCCGGGTGTTGGACGCGTGCGGCGTCATGTCGATGTCGAACACCTCGCACAGCACGAGGATGTCGTCACCGCCGCGGATCGGGTCCGGGCAGGTGAAGACGGGCTTCAGTACCCGGTCGGAGGCGTGGCCCTCCGCCTGGTTGGTGCTGGAACCGTCGAATCCCCAGATGGGCAGGGCCGTCACGTCCTGCGACGGCGTGCCGTCCATGATCTTCGTCTTGGAACGAAGCTTGGCGGTCGGCTCGGTGCCGTCTATCCAGATGTACTCAGCCTTGAACGTCACGGACGCCATCCTTTGCGGGTGCAGCGGTCTATGCCGCGCAGCTTGGCAAGACGCGATTTCCCGTCCGTTGCCCGAGTGTGAACCCCGTGTTACCGAGGTTTCCTCTGTCAGAAGGGCACCTCGCAGGGCTCGTCGTACGTTGCCCTCTACGCTCACGCGTCGCCTCTACGCTCACACGTTGCCCTTGAGGAGATCCGAGAACCCGGCGGCCCGGATCCGCCGCACCAGCTCCTCCCGGCTCGACCCCAGCGCCTCGGCCGCCCGGGACAGCTCCCAGTCCGCCCCCGCCAGGGTGTGCAGCAGATGGCCGCGCCGGATCTGGGCATCCGAGAGCCGGAACGTCTTCAGATAGGCGACCCGCCCCTTGTGGTCGGTGATCGTCTCCCCGATGTGCTGCCCGCTCCCGTCCCGGACGAACGGCGGCAGGAACCGCCACAGGGTGAACGACCCCATCCGGTACACCCGGTCGAAGCCGTACGACGTGTCCAGCAGCTCCCGTGCGAACAGGGCGTCGTGCGCCTCCTCCCACGCCCGCTGCTGCCCGCGCGCCGCCGCCCGAAGACCGGCGAGCGTACGGATGTGCTCCTCGCCCCGGATGCGCGCGCCGAACTCCGCCACCGGCGCCCCGTACAGCCCGTACTGGTGCACCAGCTCCCCGTACAGGTCCTCCACCAGCGAGGCGTGCAGCAGCCGGTAGTCCTCCGGGTGCGGTACGACGAACGCGGCGGCGAGCGCGTCGGAGACGTACACCATCACCCCGCACTGGTCCGGGTGGATCTCGAAGATCCGCAGCGCGTCCCCGAGCCCGCGCACCGACCACCCGAGGTACGCGTCCTCCGCGCGCGGCGAGAGCCCGTCGCGCAGCGCCTGGCGCGACCACTCCTCCCAGGCGGTCGACGGGCCGCCGAAGTGCAGCGCGAGGTAGCCCTCCAGGGCCAGGTGGAGCGGCAGGAACCGCAGCCGGTCGCCGGGGCGCCGCTTGGCCATACGGTGCAGGGGCGGCCGGGGCAGCCGGAGGGTACGGGGCGCGTCACGCCCGCCCAACTGGGTCCCGTACGCGGCCGACTGCCCGCCGGAGCCCGGCGCCCCGGCACCGGCGGCCGACCAGTCGGCGACCAACCCGTGGGGGATGTACGAGACGTAGTGGCCGCGGGGCCCCAGCTCGACGAGCCCCGCCCCGAGCCCCTCGTACACCTCCCGGTGCAGCCGGAGCCCTTCCACCGGAGCCTCACGCACCAGCGGTACGAGTCGGATGCCGCCCCACACCTGCGCGGGCCGGGTGGTGAGCCCGGTCAGCTCCAGCCGGTTCACGCGACCTCCCCCTCTCCCGTTCCGTCTCCGTGCCCGTCTCCCAGGAACCGCGCCACCCGCCGGTCCAGATACGCGTGCAGCTCCGCCGGCCCCGTCCGGCCCTCGGCGAACCGGGCGATCTCCACCAGCGCGGGCAGATCCTCCGCGTCCCGGATCCCGGCCGTCGGAACGCCCGCGGCGAGCCGCCGTACGTCGAAACCGGCCGCGTCGTATACGGGGTTGACGTGCACCACGGCCGTGCGCCGCCCCGGATCCAGCCGGCTGCGCCACACCCGCAGCACCTCGCCCGCGAGCCCCGCCGGGGCGTTGTCCCAGCCGTCCGAGACGATCACCACCCGGTCCGGGGCCGCGCCACCCGCCCCGGGCTCCAGCGCGTCCAGGACCCGCATCCCCAGCGGCGTCGGCCCCCACGGCCGTACGAGCAGGGCGTCGCCCCGGCCCGAGGTCCACAGCGCCCGGTACGCGCCGGGCGCGGCGAGCGCCTCCAGCAGGTAGTGGCAGGCCAGGGCCACGGCGAGCGGCCGCCGCCGCTTCTGCCCCGACCCGGACGAGGAGAAGCTGTCGTCCAGCACGGCGTGCACCCGGCCCCAGCTCCCGGCATGTCCTCCCGCTCCCCGGCGGGCGGCCGTGCGCAGGGCACCGGTCAGCTCGGCGCGGCGGGCGGCGCGCCGCTCGAAGGGGAGCGCGAGGACGTAGAGCGCCAGCCGGGTCAGCGGCAGCACGCTCAGATCCACCTCCTCGGCGGGCCCCCGGCCCGACGCCGCCCGCTGCTCCTGGGTGCGCAGCCGCTCCAGCCGGGTCATCCGGGGCGCCGCCCGCTCCAGGAAGACCGCGCGCTTCATCCCGTGCCGCGCCGCGAACCCCTCCGCGACGCTGAACGGCAGCTCGGCCACGGCCCCCTGCTCGTAGTGGGCGCGCCGCCAGGCGTCCAGCAGCGGGTGCTCGTAGCGCGGCAGCTTCCCCGGCCGGAACAAGAACGCCCCGACCTCGCTCGCCACCTGGGCCCCCTCGGGGCAGCGCAGATGGATGTGGCGGGCGGCCGTCTTCACCCCGCTCCGGTACTTCACCGCGTCGTGCCCCAGATCCGGCCGGCCCGCCAGCCAGTCGCGCATGATCGCCCGGGTGCGCCGGTTGTTGATCCCGGCCCGGCGTACGGCGCCGAAGAGGCGGTACACGCGCTGGGGCGGCAGCACCGCCAGCCGGGCGGCGATCAGCCGGCCCTCGGCGCGCCGCTCCTCGGCGCCCGCCTCGCCCGCGGTCTCCAGCAGCCCGAGCACGATGCGGGCGGCGTTGTGGTCGTTGATGTCGAGGGCCAGGGAAGCGGCGTACAGGCGGCGGTAATTGACCCGTACGTAGGTGTGCAGAAAGTCCAGGGAAAGCCGCTGGTCCAGGGCGCCCGAAACGCCCGGACGGAACTCGCGCTGTCCGGTCGCGGTGATCGCGGCGTTCACGAAGAGGAGGACGTCCTCGGCGGCGACGAGATCGGCATGGCTCTCGGACGTATTCATGGTCTTCCCCCGGGTGGACGCAGTCGCCAGCCGGGGAATGGAGGCGCGAACTACGAAATCATCGCTTCACAGGCACGTCTCGGAAGTCGCAGCCGAAGTCCCGCGGCCGGCCCGGGAAACGTAACGGGGAAGGGCCGCTCCCCGCCACCGTATTCGGGGGCCTTCGGACTGTGGGCGCACCGGCCGCACCCGTCGCACCGCCCCCACGGACGACGCCGGCCGGCACCAGGCACACTGGCCCCATGACGACCCCCGCCGCCCGCATCACTCCCGCCACCACCCCCCTGCGCATCGGCCTCCTCGGCGCCGGCCCCTGGGCGCGCAACACCCACGCGCCCGCGCTCGCGGCCCACCCCGATGTCGTGCTGAGCGGGGTGTGGGGCCGCCGCGCCGAGGCGGCGGAAGCCCTCGCGAGCGCCCACGGCACCCGGGCGTACACGGGGGAGGCCGGGGTCGACGCGCTGCTGGAGACGAGCGACGCGGTCGCCTTCGCGCTGCCGCCGGACGTCCAGGCGCCGCTCGCGGTCCGGGCGGCGGAGGCGGGCTGCCACATCCTGACGGACAAGCCGGTCGCCACGACGGTCGAGGGGGCCCGCGCGGTCGCCGAGGCAGCGGAGAGGGCGCAGGTCGCCTCCGTCGTCTTCTGCACCCTGCGGTTCGCGCCCGAGACCTCCGCGTGGATCGCCGAACAGGCGGCGGTGGACGGCTGGTTCACGGCCCGCGCCCAGTGGCTCGGCTCGCTCTACGCCCCGGGTTCGGCCAACGAGTACGCCGACTCCCCGTGGCGGCGCGAGAAGGGCGGCCTGTGGGACGTCGGCCCGCACGCGCTCTCGGTGCTGATCCCGGTGCTCGGCGAGGTCACGGAGCTGACCGCCGCGCGCGGCCCCGCCGACACCACCCACCTGATCCTGCGCCACACCTCCGGCGCCTCCAGCACGGTGACCCTCGGCCTGAGCGCCCCGCCGGCCGCGGCGGGCATGGACATCGAGCTGCGGGGCGAGCACGGGACGGCCGAGATCCCGCGCTGGGACGGCGCGCAGGCCGCGCTCCGGGGAGCGGTGGACGCGCTGGCCGAGGCGGTACGTACGGGGGTGCCGCACGCCTGCGACGCCCGCTTCGGCCTCCGCCTCACGGAGCTGCTGGCACAGGCGGAGGCGCAGGTGGCCGCCGGCTAGCGATCGTGGACCCCGGTGGTCTGGTTCAGGCCACCGGGGCCGACGATGGCCCGCGGTTCAGCCGTGGCGCCCCAGCGCGTCCCGTACCGCCTGCTCGCTCCGCGCGACCACGGCGCTGCCGTCGTCGGCGGTGATGATGGGCCGCTGGATCAGCTCGGGGTGCTCGGACAGGGCGGCGATCCACCGCTCACGCGAACCCGCCTCCCGGGGCCACTTCTCGAGCCCCAGCTCCTCGGCCGCCGCCTCCTGGGTCCGGGTGATGTCCCACGGCTCGAGTCCGAGCCGGTCCAGGAGGGCCCGCACCTCCTCGGGGGAGGGCACGTCCTCCAGGTAGCGCCGGACGGTGTAACCGGCCCCTTCGGCGTCGAGCAGGGTGAGTGCGCCGCGGCACTTGGAACAGGCCGGATTGATCCAGATCTCCATGGGGCCGAGGTTACGCGAGGGACCGCCGAAATCGCTTCTGGCCAGGGGCGATTGTCAGTGGGGGGCAGTAAAATGGAGGGAGTTCGTGAGGGTTCCACCACCCTGCCAGGAGGATGCCGATGGCCGTTGCCGCAGCCACGACCGAGCCGCTCGACCGACAGCTCCCGACGCCCTTCCACCCGCCCCTTCCCGCCTCGCTGCCGAAGAAGCGACTGCCCGCCGGCCGGCCCCGCGAGTGGTACGTCTCGCACAACCGCCGCCTCAAGGCCATGCGCCTGGCCATCGCCCTGCTCGACAGCGGGGTCTACCGGCCGGCCAGCGCGGGCAACCACAAGATACGGACCACCGCCGAGCGCCTGGGCATGCACCCACCGTCCGACACCACCTGCCGGATGGTCCGCGCCCTGATCCTCTACGGCCGCTGACGCCACCCGCCCGCCCCTGTGCCCCCGGACCGGCCGGTCCGGGGGCACAGGCCCGTCACCGACCTCACCCGGCCCTGCCCCTGGCCCTGCCCCCTGGGCCGCCGGGCTCTCGCGTACGGGCACGCCTGTCCCCGCCTGGCACGTCCGTACGCCGACAATCCATCGTTCTCGGGGGTTTGAGGCCACGATTGACGCTCACGGGCGGGGGCGAACCGTTCGACATGCCTTACTTCCTCCCAGATGTGGTGATCATCGACGCACCGCACACCGACGAGGAGGAGCAACCACGATGGTGACGCCCTACGACCGCACCGTCCGCGTCGGGCAACCACCGGTGGTCGTCGACGGAGTCCGGGCCGACGAAGGGCTCGCGCTCCTGGCCGAGCAGGTCGACCGGGTGGCCTGGCTGGACCGGTCGGCCTTCCTGACCGCCTCCTTCGGCCACCCGGCGCCCTGGCTCCACCACGTACCGGCGTCACCGCTGCTGCGTACGGAACCATCGCGTACGGACTTACGGCGTACGGAGTCACGGCGTACGGACTCACGGCCCACGGGCCCGCCACGTACGAACTCACCGCGTACGAACTCACCGTGTACGAACTCACCGCGTACGGAAGGCCCGCCCCCGCCCCCGCTCGTCCCCACCGCCCGGGACGCCGAGGGCTCCCGCCGCTTCGCGGTCGCCTTCGCCCCCGAGCACGGCAGCCACGCCACCGACTGGGCGGCGGCCCACGCACACCGGCTGCTGGCGCCCGACGCGGCGGTCACCGCCCACGCCGCCGACAAGATCGACGCGATGGAGCTGCTGCGCACCGCCCGGGTGGCGGTCCCCGAGCACGTGATCATCCCGGCCCGGGACCGACGCGGCGCCCGCGCGTACTGGCCCTCCGCATGGCCCGGAGCCGTCCTCCAGCGCCGGGAGAACAACCTGATCGGCCGGGGCACCCTGCCGGTCACCGGCCCCGTGGCCCTGGCGGCGGCCCTCGACGCCTGGCCCGGCCACGAGCTGCGGCTCAGCCGCATGGTCCCGGGGCTCTCGCTCACGGTGAGCGCCTGCGTCGGCGGCGACCGTACGGTGGTCGCCGCCGTCTCCCACCAGCTGGTCGGCCTCCCCGAGCTGACCCCCGGCTGGGGCACGCACTGCGGCAACCAACTGCTCGCCCCCGACGACCTCCCCGCCGGCCTCTACGAACGCGCCCGGCAGACCGCGTACGACACCGGCGAGGCGCTGCGCGAGCGCGGCTACCGGGGCGTCTTCGGCCTCGACCTGCTGGAGGACGGCGGCGATGTGCTGGCGGTCGAGATCAACCCCCGATTCCAGACGGTCTCCTCCCTGGTGCAGGCCGCCGAACACGCGGCCGGTCTGCTGCCCACGCTCGGCCTGCACATCCTCGCCTCCCTGCTCCCCGAACTCCCCGCGAGCTGTCCCAGCCGGACCCCCGTGCCCCGCCTGAGCCAGCTTGTCGTCCACGCCGACCGGCACACCACCCTGACGGCGGTCCCGGCCCCCGGCCGCTACCGTCTCGGCCCGGACGGCCACCTGCACGGCCCTGACCCCGCCGGACCCGGCCCGCTCACCGCCCTCCGCCCCGCCGAGGCGCTGTGGTGGCCGCACGCCCTGCCCGGGGAGGTGGAACCGGGCGACGAACTGCTGCTCATGCAGTTCGGCGACCACCTCTGCGCCCCGACCCCGCGCCCGGCGCTCGGCCCCACGGCCCACGCCTGGCGGAACGCGGCCGTGACGGCCTTCGGCAGCCGGACGTGACGCGGGAGGCGTACGGGCACGGGGGCGGGGCCCGTACTCGTACGAGAAGGCCGATCCGTTCCCGTACGGCACTCCACCCCCGTACGGCGAGGACCCTCTGAACGGCGAGGACCCTCTGAACGGCGAGGAACCTCCGTACGGCGACGAACCCTCACACCGCGAGGAACCCCCGTCCCGGCCCCGGACCTGACCAGCTGGACGAAGCAGCCTGCTGACGCTCCAGGCTGCGGCGGCACCTGGGCATCGGGGAGACGCGGGCGGGCCGGACCGGCTGACGCACGCCGTCCACGGCCGGACGGCAGCGGCTAACGGGGGTCCGTACCGCCGCCGCGCACCTCGTCCAGCGAGGTGCGCATGATCTCCGTCGCGCGGTCGAACCAGTCGGAGAGTACGGCGATCTCCTCGGGGCCGTAGTCCGCGAACAGGGCGGCGAAGCGCTGGTAGTTGGGGCCGTACACCTCGAAGAGGCGGGCGGCGGCGGTCTCGTCGGCGACGACCCGTACGCGTCTGCGGTCGGCCGGGTCGCTCTGCCGGCGGGCGTACCCGGCGCGTTCGAGCCGGGTGATGACGCCGGTGATGGCCCCGGTGGTGAGGTTGGCGCGCTGGGCGAGCTCACCGGCGGTGGCGGCGGTTCCGGCGCCCTGGGCCTCCAGGACGAAGCCCAGGCAGGTCAGGTCGGTGATGTTGAGCCCGAGCCGGCCCGCGATGTCGTGCTGGGCGACGATGCCCAGCGCCATCAGCCGGTCCATCTGGGCGTGCACCTGTTCCGGGGTGGCCTTCGCCCGCGGCTTGCCGTCCACGCAGAGAATCCCTTAGCATCTAAGTAACTTAGTTTGTGAGATAAAGCCCGTCCCGTTCAGCCTACTGTCCGGGCGCCGGTTCCCAGGGGGAGTCATGAGTGCACACGGCCATGTCGACATGGGCCACACCGTCGCCGGCTGGGCCGGCACGGCGACGGCGGTGGTGGGCTTCACGGTCCTGGGCGTCGCGGTGGCGGCGGTCTCCGTCCCCATCGCCCTCGCGGGCGCCGGCATCACGCTCGGCGCCGTACTGCTGACGTGGCTGCTCCACCTGGCGGGCTGGGGCAAGCCGAGCGGTCCCCGCCCCGAGAGCGCATGGTCCTGGAAGGTCCGGGACCGCTCCGCCGGCCGAGGCCACCCCGACTGCCTGGGCTGCCGCCTGGCGGGCCGGAGGGCGGGCGCACCCGAAAAGGCGTCGAGCACGGTGGTGGCTGCCTCTACTGTGACCGGGTGACGACCGAGGCGATCATGCGGAAGGGCGGCCCCGGTACCGCCCGTCGCCTCCGGGCGATAGGAGCACCATGAGCGACCTGTGGACCGGCGAGAGGGTACGCCTGCGGGGCATCGAACCAGCGGACTGGGAGGGCTTCCGGGCCCTGGCCCTGCACACCGTGGACGCCCGCAACGCCGACGTGGTCGAGCCCCCGCGCTCCGACGAGAGCTTCCGCGCCTGGGCCTCCGAACGCGCCGCCCGCACACCGAACCCCGCCGCGTACCACCTGGTCATCGAGACCCGCTTCGAGCACGCCTTCGTCGGCGCGGTCTCGGTGGGCGAGACGGACGCCCGCGCCGGCCGCTTCCGTACGGGCATCGAGGTCACCCGCGAACACCGCCGCCAGGGCTACGCGGCCGAGGCCACCGAACTGGTCCTCACCTACATGTTCGCCGAACAGCGCAGCCACAAGTGCGAGGTGGAGGTCTACGCCTTCAACGACGCCTCCCTGGCCCTCTACCGCAAACTCGGCTTCGTGGAGGAGGGCCGCCTGCGCCAGCACGAGTTCTTCGCGGGCGCCTACCACGACGTGGTCCTGCTGGGCATCACGGCGGACGAGTTCTGGGCGGGCCGCCCGCGCCCTTCGCTGCGCTGAGGGGCGGATGGCGCGCTGAGGGACGGCGGCGTGCTGAGGGGGACGGCGTGCTGAGGGACGGGCGGTGTACTGAGGGGTGGACGGCGTGCTCAGGGGCGTACGGCGTACTGAGGGGCGTACGGCGTCGGGGCGCGCCGATCCGGCATGCGCCCGCCGGTCGTCCGCGGTCCACCACCCGCCCGCTTTCACGCTCAGTGACTGCGCTTCACCTGTTTGATCCTATTTCTGTCGATATCGCCCGAAGGGTGGTGACGTTGGTCTGACGGTCCCCCCCCAGACGCGAGGAAGCGACATGGTTCAGGGTTTCTCCAGAGAACCAGGCACGCACGGTCCCCTCATCGAGGTGTCTCCGGAGGGGCAGCGGAAGATCACCCTCTGGGCGGTCGCTGTCGCTCTGGGCGGCTTCCTCTTCGGCTTCGACACGGGCGTCGTGTCGGGCGCCCTGCTCTACGTCAAGCAGGACTTCGGCCTGAACTCCTTCGAGCAGGGGAGCGTGGTCAGCGTGCTCCTCATCGGGGCGGTGATCGGCGCCACCTCGGCAGGCCGGATGTCCGACGGACTCGGCCGACGCAAGGCACTGGGCACCATCGGCGTGGTCTTCATCATCGGTACCGCCATCGCCTGCGCGGCGAACGGATACCTGATGCTCATGGCGGGCCGGGTGGTCCTCGGCCTCGCGGTCGGAGCGGCGTCGGCCACCGTGCCGGTGTACCTCTCCGAGATCTCACCGACCAAGATCCGCGGTCGGCTGCTCACCATGAACCAGCTGATGATCACGCTCGGCATCCTCATCGCCTACCTGGTCAACCTCGCCTTCTCGAGCAGCGAGATGTGGCGCGCCATGTTCGCCGTCGGAGCGATTCCGGCCGCCCTCATGGTGGTGGCCACCCTGTGGTTCCTTCCCGAATCGCCGCAGTGGCTCATCTCCCACGGCCAGGCCGACCGGGCGCGCAAGGGGATCGCCTCGGTGACCGACGAAGCCACGGCGGACACGCTGGTCGCGCGGGCCCAGCAGCGGATCGCCGAGGAACGCGAGAAGGAGGAGGAACGGAGTTCCGGGACGGCCGAGCGGGGAACCCGAAAACTCTTCACCCCCGACGTGCGCCCGGCCCTCGTCGTCGGGCTCACCCTCGCCGCCGTACAGCAGTTCGGCGGCATCAACACGATCATCTACTACGCGCCGACCATCATTCAGCAGACCGGTCTGAACGCGTCGAACTCCATCTTCTACTCCGTGTTCATCGGCGTGATCAACCTGGTCATGACGCTCCTGGCGATCCGGCTGGTCGACCGGGCCGGCCGCAGGATCATGGTGCTCGTCTCGCTCGCCCTCATGGCGGTCTCGATCTTCATGCTCGGTCTGGCGTTCGTGGTCGGCATGAGTTCGGTGCTGACGCTGCTGTTCATGGTCATCTACATCGCCGCGTACGCGGGCGGCCTCGGACCGGTGTTCTGGACGCTGCTGGGCGAGATCTTCCCGCCGTCCGTCCGGGCGAAGGGCTCGAGCGTGGCCACGGCGGTCAACTGGGTGTCCAACTTCGTCGTCAGCCTCGCCTTCCTGCCCCTGGCGGCCGCCATCGGCCAGGGCGAGACCTTCTGGATCTTCGCCGGGATCTGCGTGGTCGCCTTCTTCTTCGTCGGCCGCTACCTGCCCGAGACCAAGGGCCGCGACCCCGAGCAGATCGAGACGGCCCTGCGGTCCCGCTTCGGGCACCGGACCGGGAAAGGCCGAGGACGATGAGCGACAGCCTCCTCAGCCCGCCCGACCTCGAACACTCCGACGCCCTGGTGATCTTCGGCCTCTCCGGCGACCTCGCCCGGAAGATGCTGCTGCCCGCGCTGTACCGGCTCACCGAGTCCGGCAGGCTGAGCGTGCCGGTGATCGGTGTGGCGGCCGTCGACTGGGACGACGACGCGCTGCGCGAGCACGCGCGCGAAGCGGTCGCCGCCACGTGCCCGGACATCGACGAGGCGGTCTTCACCCGCTTCGCCGAGAACTTGTCCATCGTCACCGGAGACTTCGCCGACGGTGCCACCTTCGCCCGGCTGCGCGATGCCGTCGCGGGGTTCGCGTTCGTGACGTACTACATGGCGATCCCACCGGCACTGTTCACCGGGGTCGCCGCCGCACTGGCCGCCGCCGGCCTGAACCGCGACGCCCGCCTGGTGGTGGAGAAACCGTTCGGACACGACCTCGCCTCGGCACGCAAGCTCCAGGACGAGCTGTCCTCCCACTTCGACAACGCCCGCCTCCTGCGCGTCGACCATTTCCTGGGCAACCGCGCGGTCGAGAGCCTGATGGTCTCCCGGTTCGCCAACACCCTGCTCGCGCCGATCTGGCACCGCTCCTACGTGGACAACGTCCAGATCACCCTCGCCGAGGACTTCGACGTCGCCGGCCGGGGCTCCTTCTACGACGCGGTGGGCTGCCTGCGCGATGTGGTCCAGAACCACATGCTCCAGGTCCTGGCCCTCCTGGTGATGGAACCGCCCAGCGCCACCAACGCCCAGGCGCAGGGGCTGGAGAAGTGGAGGGCGCTGCACGCGACCCGCACGATGGACCCGGCCGACACCGTTCGCGGCCAGTACGACGGCTACCGGGACGTCGAGGGCGTCGAGCCGGACTCCAGGACCGAGACGTACTTCGCGACCCGTATGTTCGTCGACAACTGGCGCTGGGCAGGCGTGCCGTTCTACCTGCGCAGCGGCAAGGCCCTGGCGGTCTCGGCCACCGAGGTCGTGGTCGAACTGCGCAGACCGCCCCTGGAACTCTTCGGTGGCCAGGAGACGCGGACGCCACCCAACATCATCCGCTTCCGCATCGACGGCGACACCGGGATCAGAGCGGACCTGATGCTGAGCAAGCCCGACGACGACACCGGGCCGATGACCGTCCCCATCGGCGTCGACTTCGCCAAGGTGCTGGGACGGCAGGAACTCCCGTACGAGAACATCCTGTACGGAGCCGTCACGGGCGACCCCGAGTGCTTCGCCTTCTTCCCCACCGTCCTGGAGTGCTGGCGCATCGTGGGGCCGGTGCTCGACCCGGCCGAGCCGCCCCTGGCGTACGCGCCGGGAAGCTGGGGCCCGGAGGCGGCCGACGGCCTCCCCGGGCTACGGAGCTGGCACGAGCTGGGCCACCGCCTGTTCGACGACGGCTGACGGCCGCGGCCGTCAGCCGCGACCGCCCGTGCCTGCCGTCCCCGCCAGGGCGCCGCCTACAGGTAGTCGTGCACGACGGCGGGCCGGCCCAGGGCCAGGTCGGTACGGACCGGAGGCGGTGCCCATGTTGATCTGCCACATCCGGTCGACGTCCTGCGGAGTGGACACCCCGTCCGCCACGACCGCCAGGGACTCCCGCTTGATGGCGGCCCAGATGCGGTTGAAGATGAAGCCCGTCGACTCCTTGCACGCCTTGAACGGGTGGACGCCGTAACCGGGCAGCGTCCGCTTCAGGAACTCCATGATGGCGGGGTCGGTGTGGCCGTCCGACATGATGTCGACCGCGTTCTGCCGGGGCGGCATGTAGAAGTGCATGTTGAGCACCCGCTCGGGGTGATCGACCCGGTCGACGAACTGACTCGTCGGGTACGAGGAGGAGTTGCTGGCCAGGATGGCGTCGGGCGCCGCCGCGAAAGCGCCGCACCTGCTCAGCAGCCTCCACCGCCCCACCCGCCCCGGCCACCAGCACTGCTCCAACCGGACGAGCCGACGAACTTCGGCCGGGAGCGCCGACACCTCCACGACTGCCGAGGCAGGCTGGCTGCGAAGGCGCCGCCATCCTCACCGAACGCTGACGGCACGGCCGAGGGCCGCCACCTCCCGGAAGGAGGTGGCGGCCCTCGGTGCCTCAGGCGTGGGTGAGCACGGCCCGCGGTTCAGTTGTCGAAGTACAGCTCGTGCCAAGTCATCTGCGGTTCAGACGTCGAAGTACAGCTCGTACCACGTCATCTGCGGTTTAGATGTCGAAATACAGCTCGAACTCGTGCGGGTGCGGCCGCAGCTGGATCGGGGCGATCTCGTGCGTGCGCTTGTAGTCGATCCACGTCTCGATCAGGTCCGGCGTGAAGACGCCGCCCGCCTGGAGGTACTCGTTGTCCGCCTCCAGGGCGTCCAGCACGGCCGGGAGGGACGTCGGGACCTGCTGGACGTTGGCGTGCTCCTCGGGAGCCAGCTCGTAGAGGTCCTTGTCGATCGGCTCGGCCGGCTCGATCTTGTTCTTGATGCCGTCCAGGCCCGCCATCAGCAGCGCCGAGAAGGCGAGGTACGGGTTGGAGGACGGGTCCGGGGCGCGGAACTCGACGCGCTTGGCCTTCGGGTTGGAGCCGGTGATCGGGATGCGCATCGCGGCGGAGCGGTTGCGCTGCGAGTACACCATGTTGACCGGGGCCTCGAAGCCGGGGACCAGGCGGTGGTAGGAGTTCACCGTCGGGTTGGTGAACGCCAGCAGCGACGGGGCGTGCTTCAGGATGCCGCCGATGTAGTAGCGCGCCATGTCCGACAGGCCCGCGTAACCCTGCTCGTCGTAGAAGAGCGGCGTGCCGCCCTGCCACAGCGACTGGTGGACGTGCATGCCCGAGCCGTTGTCGCCGAAGATCGGCTTCGGCATGAAGGTCGCGGTCTTGCCGTTGCGCCAGGCGACGTTCTTCACGATGTACTTGAAGAGCATCAGGTCGTCGGCCGCGGCGAGCAGCGTGTTGAACTTGTAGTTGATCTCGGCCTGGCCGGCGGTGCCGACCTCGTGGTGCTGGCGCTCGACCTGGAGGCCGTTCTTCTCCAGCTCCAGGGACATCTCGGCACGCAGGTCGGCGAAGTGGTCCACCGGCGGGACCGGGAAGTAACCGCCCTTGTAGCGGACCTTGTAGCCGCGGTTGTTCTCCAGCGCACCGGTGTTCCAGGCGCCGGCCTCGGAGTCGATGTGGTAGAAGCTCTCGTTCGCCGACGTCTGGAAGCGGACGTTGTCGAAGACGTAGAACTCGGCCTCCGGGCCGAAGTACGCGGTGTCCGCGATGCCGGTCGAGGCGAGGTAGGCCTCGGCCTTCTTGGCGATGTTGCGCGGGTCGCGGCTGTACTGCTCGCCCGTGATCGGGTCGTGGATGAAGAAGTTGATGTTGACGGTCTTGTCACGGCGGAAGGGGTCCACCCGAGCCGTCGACAGGTCGGCGCGCAGCGCCATGTCGGACTCGTGGATCGCCTGGAAACCGCGGATCGAGGAACCGTCGAAGGCGAGTTCCTCGGCCGGGTCGAAGGTCGCTGCCGGGATCGTGACGTGCTGCATCACCCCGGGCAGGTCGCAGAACCGGACATCGATGAACTTGACGTCATTGTCCGCTACGTACTTCTGCACTTCGTCGGCGTTCTGGAACATCCAACTCCTCCTACTCCCGGCCCGGGAGGGACGGGGTCGTTGTGCGGCCAGTGCGGTGGCACGCTGGACCCGACCATAGGCAGACGTGGTTTCTCAAGCATGACCCATTTGTTTCGCCCAAGTTAACCGGGGCGGGGGTGAGCGGCATCTCAGCGGCTGTTTCCGTGCCCCGCCCGGTCAGGCGCGGACGCGGGCGCAGTACCGTGGACGGGTGGACAACAGGCAAGCAATCGGATCGTGGCTCTCGGGGCCCCGCACGGCCGCCGAAGAGATGGGCGCCGATTTCGGCTACCGCGGCAAGCGGCTCGGGCTGCCCGAGGAGGGGCCGGGGGCCATCGCGCCGCTCGGCCGCCGTTTCGGGGCCATCTTCATCGACTGGTCGGTCTGCATGGTGATCGCATACGGGCTGATCGCTCGCGGTGACCAGCAGGCGGCGGGGAACTGGGCGCTCGGCGTCTTCCTCCTCATGAGCGCCCTGACCGTCGGCACCATCGGCTGCACCCCCGGCAAGCGCCTCCTGGGGCTGCGTGTGATCTCCGAGGACGGCGGCCGTCTCGGCTTCGGCAGGGTTCTGGTACGGACCGTCCTCCTGCTGCTCGTCATCCCCGCCCTGGTCTGGGACCGCGACGGGCGTGGCCTCCACGACCGGCTCGGCCGCGCCGTACAGGTACGGATGTAGCCACCCGCGGCGGCCCCGGAGAACGCGGAGACCCCGGAGAACGCGGCGGCCCCGGACCATCTCGGTCCGGGGCCGTCCCGCGTACGTCGCGTACGTCCGCGGTCAGCGCATCTTTCCGCCGCGCGGCATCCGCATGCCCTTGGGCATCGGGCCCTTCGGCAGCGGCATGTTGCTCATCAGGTCGCCCATCGCGCGCAGCCGGTCGTTGGTGGTGGTCACCTGCGCGCCGGTCAGGACGCGGGGGAGCTTCAGCATCTTGGTGCGGACCTTCTTCAGGGGCACCTGGCCCTCGCCGTTGCCGACGATGATGTCGTGGACCGGGACGTCCACCACGATCCGGGCCATCTTCTTCTTCTCGGCCGCCAGCAGGCCCTTCACCCGGTTCGGGTTGCCCTCGGCGACCAGGACGATGCCGGCCTTGCCCACGGACCGGTGCACGACGTCCTGGCTGCGGTTCATCGCCACGGCGGGGGTCGTGGTCCAGCCGCGTCCGATCCGGTCCAGGACGGCGGCCGCCGCACCGGGCTGGCCCTCCATCTGCCCGAAGGCCGCTCGTTCGGCTCGTCGTCCGAAGATGATCGCCATCGCGAGGACGGCCAGGACGAAGCCCAGGATGCCCAGGTAGACCGGGTGGCCGATCACGAAGCCGATGCCGAGGAGGACACCGAACGTGGCGATTCCCACACCCGCGACGATGAGCCCGATCTTGCTGTCGGACCGTCTGGTCATCTTGTAGGTCAGGGCGATCTGCTTGAGCCGCCCTGCGTTCTCGGCGCTGTCCGCGCCTTCGGATTTTGCCTTCCTCGCCATAAACAGAAGTTTACGTGGCGGGGGAGCGGGCTAGGAACGGTGGTCGGCCACCGCGTCGGGCACGTACGGGGACTCCACCCGGTCCTTGGCCCGGCGGCGGTCCTCCAGGACGGCCGTCCAGGCGTTGCGGCGGGCGGTGCGCTGGCCGCCGCTCAGCAGCAGTGACTCGACGGCGCGCAGGGCGGTGGTGACGGACGGAAGGGCGTGGGCGCGGACCGGTGCGGCCTGCATGGTGTTCCCCCTCGGAGTGGGTGCGCCCGGGGCGCGGACTGAGTACGGGAAGCGGTGACGGGCGGCGGCCGTGGCAGCCGCCGCCGCACGTGTTCCCAGGGTCACTGGTCGGTGTTACCAGCGCGTGACCGGTCGGTCAAACACCAATGAACCCTTCATTCCGGTGCCCCGCACGCCGAGGCGGCCCATACGCGTCCCTCACCTGCGGGAGCGTACGGGCCGCCTCGGTCGTGCGGTTACTGCTCGGTATCACCGGGTGAGCGGACTCACACCGCCTGAGCGGTCGGCACGCCCGTGGCGGCCGCGCCGCGCGCCTCCATCGCCTGCTGGAAGAGACGGCCCGCGCGGTACGAGGAACGCACCAGCGGCCCCGACATCACGCCGGAGTAGCCGATCGCGTCGGCCTCGTCCTTCAGCTCGACGAACTCGTGCGGCTTCACCCAGCGCTCGACCGGGTGGTGCCGTACGGAGGGGCGCAGGTACTGCGTAATCGTGATGAGCTCGCAACCCGCGTCGTACAGGTCCTGGAGCGCCTCGCTGACTTCCTCGCGGGTCTCGCCCATGCCGAGGATCAGGTTCGACTTGGTGATCAGGCCGGCCTCGCGGGCCCGCGTGATGACCTCCAGGGACCGCTCGTAGCGGAAGCCGGGGCGGATGCGCTTGAAGATGCGCGGAACCGTCTCCACGTTGTGCGCGAGCACCTCGGGGCGCGAGGAGAAGACCTCGGCGAGCTGCTCGGGCTCGGCGTTGAAGTCGGGGATCAGCAGCTCGACCTTGGTCGCGCCCGCCTCCCGCCCGGCGGTCAGCGTGTGGATCTGGCGGACGGTCTCGGCGTACAGCCAGGCTCCGCCGTCCTCCAGGTCGTCGCGGGCGACGCCGGTGATGGTGGCGTAGTTGAGGTCCATCGTGACGACGGACTCGCCGACCCTGCGGGGCTCGTCACGGTCCAGCGCCTGCGGCTTGCCCGTGTCGATCTGGCAGAAGTCGCAGCGCCGCGTGCACTGGTCACCGCCGATGAGGAAGGTGGCCTCGCGGTCCTCCCAGCACTCGAAGATGTTGGGGCAGCCCGCCTCCTGGCAGACCGTGTGCAGCCCCTCGCCCTTCACCAGCTGCTGCAGCTGCTTGTACTCGGGGCCCATCTTCGCCCGGGTTTTGATCCACTCGGGCTTGCGCTCGATGGGGGTCTGGCTGTTTCGGACCTCCAGGCGCAGCATCTTGCGCCCGTCGGGTGCGACAGCGGACACTCCGGCTCCCCTTTGCTTTCGCTGCATTGGATTCGCATTGGATTCTTCGGCGAACACCAGGGTACGCCCGTAAATCAAACGGTCTTACGTCCGGCCAACCTACGGCCGACAGGGCCTATTCCCTCGACCGGTCTACCGGCCGGTAGACCGGCCGGCCCGTACTACGCCGTGGCCGCGGCCGGCTCGGCCGCCCGCTCGATCACGCGCGGTGCGAGCCGCGCGTTCTCCAGGATGTCCCGCAGGTGCTTCTCGGCGACCGGCAGCACCTCCTCGACGGTGATCTCCCGGCCCAGCTCGTTGGAGAGGGACGTGACCCCCGCGTCGCGGATGCCGCACGGCACGATCTTGTCGAACCAGGTGTTGTCCGGGTTCACGTTGAGCGAGAAGCCGTGCATCGTCACGCCCTTGGCGACCCGGATCCCGATCGCGGCCAGCTTGCGGTCCTCGCGGCGCTGGCCCGCGTTGGACGGGGCGTACTCCGGGCCGTTGAGCCGCGGGTCGAACTCCTCGTCCTGGAGTCTGGGGTCGAAGTCCAGCGAGAGCCCGCCGAGCGCCTGGCGCTGCTCGACCGGGTCGCCGAGCACCCAGACACCGCTGCGGCCCTCGACCCGCGAGGTCTCCACCCCGAAGTCGGCGGCCGTGCGGATCAGCGCGTCCTCCAGGCGGCGGACGTGCGCCACGACGTCGACGGGGCGCGGCAGCTTCTGGATGGGGTAGCCGATGAGCTGCCCCGGGCCGTGCCAGGTGATCTTCCCGCCCCGGTCCACGTCGATGACCGGCGTACCGTCCAGCGGGCGCTCGCTCACCGCGGTGCGGCGGCCCGCCGTGTAGACGGACGGGTGCTCCATGAGCAGACAGGTGTCCGGCACCAGGTCCTCGAACCGCGCCGCGTGCACCTCACGCTGCTTCTGCCAGGCTTCCGTGTACTCGACGGCCTCGTCACCGAAGCCCAGACGGACGAACCGCAGCTCGCTCACGACAGATGCCTCCCTACGTCGGACGCCGTGTGCCCGAAGGGGTGTCCCCGGGATGGCGGCGCCCTGCACTGATCGCGCCCGCAACCACTGTACGACCGTCCTCCGGCCGGTCCAGCGGCAGGTGGAACGCGCATCGGTGACCTGAGGGAGGTCCGGTCCCTTCTGTCAGCTCTGTCCACAATCCTCACACGATCGGATGAACGTGGAGCAAAGGGTGTCTCCGACCGCCCCGCCGGACGCTAAATTCGCGCCGTTCCCCAGGGGCTGTCCGGGGCCCCCGGAAGGCAGGAGACCGTACAGCTGATGTCGGAACGACCCCCGCAGCGCACGCCCAACCGACGCCTCGCCTCACTCATCGCGGAGGCCGGGTTCTCCCACGCGGGCCTCGCCCGCCGGGTCGATCAGCTCGGCCTCGAACACGGACTGGACCTGCGGTACGACAAGACCTCGGTCACCCGATGGCTGCGGGGGCAGCAGCCGCGCGGTACCACCCCCGCCCTGATCGCCGAGGTCTTCACCCGGCGGCTCGGGCGTCGGCTCTCCGCCCAGGACCTGGGCCTCGACGCCTGCGCGCCCGTCTACGCGGGGCTGGAGTTCGCGGCCACCCCCGCCGAGGCCATCGACATCGTCAGCGGCCTGTGGCGCAAGGACTCGGGCACGCACACGGAGCTGCGCAAGATCGCCTTCACCCCCGCCGGTCTCGTCGTCCCCAGCCGGGACTGGCTGATCGGCCGCGCCGACGAGTGGGTGGCGCGCGAGGGCGGTGCGGACCGCCCGCCCGCCCCGCACCGCAGGCCGGGCACGGGCGCCGGGGCCGTCGGCGGGGCCCTGGTGCCCGGCCGTACGGAGGTGCCGGGTCGTACGGAGATGCCGGGCCGTACGGACGGGGGCCTGCGTGGCGTGCCCCGCCCCGGTGTACCCGTGCGCCCGGCAGGCCGGCCCGTTCCACCCGGACATCCTGCCCCGCCCGGTCACCCCGCGCAGCCGTCCGCGGTGGAGGCGGCCGGAGTGGCCCTGCCCGGTGCCGGTGCGGGTGCCCCGCCCGGCGGCGGGCACGGCGTGTCCGCCCCGGGGGCGCCGCCCGCCGTCCCGCGCCAGCGGCAGACCGAGCGGGGGCCCGGCCAGCGCGTCGCCAACGGCGACGTCGCGGCGCTGCGCTCGGTCGGCGAGCTCTTCCGCACCCTCGACCACACCTACGGCGGCGGCCACGCCCGCCAGGCCCTCGTGCGGTATCTGGAGCACGAGGCCGAGCCGATGCTCCGCGGGAGTTACGGCGAGGCCACCGGGCGCCGCCTCTTCGCCGCGGTCGCCGACCTGACCCGACTGGCCGGCTGGACCTCCTTCGACATCGCCGCCCACGGCCTGGCCCAGCGCTACTTCGTCCAGGCGCTGCGCCTCGCCCAGGCCGCCGGGGACCGCGGCTACGGGGCGTACGTCCTGATCACCATGAGCCGCCAGGCGGTCCACCTCGGCCACGGCAGGGAGGCCGTACAGCTCGCCCGCGTCGCCCAGCAGGGCATCGGCTCCGCCGCCCCGCCCCTCGTCCAGGCCCTGCTGCACTCGGTCGAGGCGCGCGGCCACGGGATCCTCGGCGAGGCGCGGGCCTGCACCGCCGCGCTGACCCGGGCCGAGCACGCCCTGGAGGCCGCGCGCCCCGGCGACGAGGCGCCGCCGTGGGCCCGCTCCTTCGACGAGGCGCAGCTCGCCCACGAGCTCGGCCACTGCCACCGCGACCTCCAGCAGTACCGGGCCGCCGCCCAGCACGCGGAGCGCTCGCTCCAGCTGCGCGCCCCGGCGTACGCCCGCAGCCGGCTCTTCTGCCGGGTGGTGCTCGCCTCCGCCCGGCTCGGCCTCGGCGAGCTGGAGCAGGCCTGCCGGCTGGGTGCCGAGGCGGCTCAGCAGGCCTCGGAGATGCGCTCCGCCAGGGCCGCCGAGTACGTACGCGCCTTCGAGCGCAGCCTGGAGCCGTACCGGGACGCCGCCGCCGTGCGCGGCTACCGCGACCGGGTGGCGGCGCTCGGCTGACCAGCGGCTTCCGCCTCACGGCAGGGCGGCCCGCACCCTGCCGTGAGCCGTCCCTACGCCGCCTCCGGCACCCGTGCGCCCCCCTGACGCGCCGGAGCCACCCCCAGGTCCGTCAGGATCGCCCCGGCCGCCCGGCGCCCCGAGTGCAGCGCGCCCCGGACCGTGCTGGTGTCGCGGTGGTCGCCGCACACGTACAGCCCGGCCAGCACCCGTACCGGCCGGCGCGGGTCGTGCGGGGCCTCCATGGCGGGCACCGCCTCCGGGTCGTGGTGGGCGGCCAGCAGCTCCCAGTCGTCCGTCGGGGTGCCGTACAGCGCCGCCAGATGGCTCCGTACGGAACGGTCCAGGTCCGGCGGCGGGGTCCCGAGCACCGTCGACGTGACCAGCGTCCGGCCCCGCGGCGCGCGCGAGGGGTCGACCTCGCTCATCACCGCCGTGTACGCCACCGGGCCCGACCGGTCGCCGTCCAGCACCAGCGACCTGCCGGTCGGCGGCGGCGCGGGCGCGGTGTGGTGCAGGACCGTCACCGGGCGGAAGGCCGGCACCCGCAGCCCCGGCAGCAGCTCGGCCGCCGCCCCCGCGCCCGTGGCCAACAGCAGGGAGCGGCACCTCAGTTCGCCGTGCTCCTTGGTACGTACGGTGGTGATGTCGGCGGCCGTGACATGCACCCCGGTCCGTACCGTGCCGGGCGGCAGCGCGGCCGCCAGCAGATCCGGCAGCGTCCCCGAACCACCCGCCGGGACGCAGAGCCCGCCCCGCGCGTAGTCCCGCAGGGCCAGATCCGCGCACCGGCTCGACGTGGTGAGGTCCGGGTCGCCGAGGAGCGCGGAGAGCAGCGGACGCAGGACGCCGTCCACGGTACGGGCGGGCATCTGGCCCGCCGCCAGCGCGGCGAGCGCCGTCCGCTCGGGGCGGGCCAGGAGCCGCGCCGTGGGGGTGGCGGCCAGCCGGGACAGGGCGGCGCCGAGCAGGGCCCGGTCGATCGTCTCGGAGACGGTGGCGCTGCCCCTGAGGCCGGTGCTCCGGAGCGCCGCGCTTCTGAGCCCCGCGCTCCTGAGGCCGGTGCCTCTGGTGCCGGGGCCACCCCGGTTCACGGGGCGCGGATGGCTCCCGTAGCCACCCGGCGAGAGATAGGGGGCGCTCGACCGGGTGCGTACGGCCTTGAGTGCGCCCCTCGCGCTCCGTATGTCGGCGGTGCGGTGGCGGCGGCCCTCGCTGTGCACCAGGACCCCGGGCGCGAACTCCCGCAGCTCCGGGGCGCCGAGCCCCGGGGTGGAGGTCAGCTCGGGCCAGGAGGCGCAGAGCAGGGGGCCGAGCTGATCGAGACGGAAACCGTCCACCTCATGGGTGGCCAGCCGACCGCCCACGGTGGAGGCCGCCTCCAGGACACTGACGCCGACTCCGGCGCCGGTCAGCAGATGGGCCGCTGAGAGGCCGGCGATCCCGGCCCCGATGATGATCACGTCCGCGTGGTGTGCCGTGCTGCGCACAAGCCCTCCCCGAGTCGGTGCGACTGGTGGGGGGCTCTTGCCCCCGACAGGCCCCCGGAATGCCGGAGTTCACATCGAGGCTAGGACGATGGCTGATACCGGGTCAGACGCGCGTGCCCGGGAGCACCGGGGCACGGGGTCGCACACGTGGCCGCCGCGGGCGCGGGCGGCTCACCGCAGCGCCGCGCGGATCGCCGCGTCGATGCCGGGGAAGGCGAACGAGAAGCCGGAGTCCAGCAGCTGCCCGGGGACCACCCGCTGGCTGCCCAGCACATCGCCGGCGAACTCCCCGAGCACGACCCGCAGCGCGGGCGCCGGGGCGGTGAACAGGGTGGGGCGGCGCAGCACCCGGCCCATCGCGGCGGTCACCTCGGCATTGGTGACCGGGTCGGGGCCGGTCAGGTTCACCGGGCCGGACAGCGACTCGGTGTCCAGGATGTGGCGCAGGGCCGCGACGTGGTCGTGCAGGGCGATGAAGCTCCAGAACTGGCGGCCGTTGCCCAGCCGCCCGCCGAGCCCCGCCCTGAACAGGGGGAACAGCCGCCCCCACGCCCCGCCCTCGCGGGCCACCACCAGCCCGGTGCGGGCGTGCACGGTGCGGATGCCCCGCTCCTCGGCGGAGGCCGTCGCGGCCTCCCACTCCTCGCAGACGGAGGGCAGGAAGCCCTCCCCGGGCGGCGCGCCCTCGTCCACGGCGCGGTCGCCCGTGTCGCCGTAGAAGCCGATGGCCGACCCGGAGAGCAGCACCCTCGGCGGGGTGTCGAGCGAGGCGACGGCCTCGGCGACCGCGGCCGTGCCCAGCACCCGGCTGTCGCGGATCTCCCGCTTGTAGGCGTCGGTCCAGCGGTGGTCGCCGACCCCGGCCCCGGCGAGATGGACGACCGCGTCGCAGCCCACCAGGCCGGCCACGTCCACGTAACCGCGCTTGGGGTCCCACTCCACCTCGTCCCCGGACCTGGCGGGCCGCCGCACCAGGCGGGCCACCTCGTGCCCGTCGGCGCGCAGCGAGCGCACGAGCGCAGCTCCGATGAGTCCGGACGATCCACTGACGGCGATACGGGAGGTCGGCATGGTGCCATCCTGCCCCAAGGGCTGGGGTGGACACGGCAGGTCTTCCGGGGGAAAACACCATGGAACGCGGAGAAGCGGGCGTGGGAAGGTGAGGCCATGTCCGCAACGACCCTTCACTCCGTACGACCAGCGCTCCCCGCCGACGAGGAGGCGCTCGGTGAGCTCGACCGGTCCACCTGGTCGACGCTCCACGCGGTGGTGCCCCGGCCCCGGCCTCCGTACGAGCCCTTCTTCGACGAGCGGCACCGTCCCGAGGACTTCCTGGTGGCCGAGACCGGGACCGGCGCGCAGGCCGAGACCGGGACCGGGGCCGTGATGGGGGCCGCGAGCGGGTCCGGGGAGGCGCGCATCGCCGGGTACATACGCCTGGTCCCGCCCACCCCGCTCGCCTGCAACGCCCATGTGCGCCAGATACAGGGGCTGGCCGTCGCGGCCTGGGCGCGCGGGGCCGGGGTCGGGCGGAGCCTGCTGCGGGCCGCGTGCGCCGAGGCGCGGCGCCAGGGCGCCAACCGGATCACGCTGCGGGTGCTCGGGCACAACGCGCCCGCCCAGGCGCTCTACGCCTCCGAGGGGTTCGTCGTGGAAGGGGTGCTGAGGGGGGAGTTCTTCCTGCACGGGCGCTATGTCGACGACGTGCTGATGGGGCGCTCGCTGGCTCCGGGCAGTTCGGGCACTCCGGGTGCTCCGGGCTGACCGCTTCGCCCTCTGATCCTCGACGGCTCAGCGACCTCTCGGGCGCTCCGGGCTGACCGCTTCGCCCTCTGCCCCTTGGTGGCTCAGGGACCTTCGGCGGCTCGGGGTCCTCGGCGGCTCGGCAGGCCCTGGGCGGCTCAGGGATCCTCGGCGGCTCAGCTGGGTGCGAAGCGGTCCCAGAGCTCCGGGTAGCGGGCGGCCAGGGCCTCGTCGTCCTCGAGGTCGACCGGGGAGCCCAGCGGCTCGGTGGGCTGCGGGGGCAGGCCGAGATCCTGCGCGACCACGCCGGTGAGCTGCTCGTACGCCTCGTCGGCCGCATAGCCCAGCTCCTCGCCGTCCCCGTCGATCTCCTCGTCGAAGTCCTCCAGCAGCTCCGCCAGGTCGTCCGGGTCGTGCAGCGCGCCCTCGAAGACCTCCCGGCCCTGACCGATCAGCCAGCACCGGAAGTAGTCGAAGGCGTCGTCGCCCGCCCCGCCGAGCAGCACGGCGGCCGCGCCCCACAGGTCCCAGCGGTAGGCGCGGTTGTAGCGGGCCTCGAAGTGCCGGGCGAAGTCCAGCACGGAATCGGGGTCGAGCTGCACCAGCCGCTCCACGAGCAGATCGGCCTGCTCCTCGGGGTCGCCTTCGGCTCCCTCGCGGCTGCTGTCGATGATCTCCCAGAATTCCGTCTCGTCCATCACGGGTCCAGCATCCAGCCTGCCGGGACCCCCCGCACGCCCAGACGGCGAAAAGAAGCCTTTCAGCGATACAGCTCGCGCAGGCGTTCGGCCGCTTCGGTGAACCGGCTCCGCAGCTCCTGCGGCGCCACGACCTCCAACTCGGGACCCAGCGAAAGGAGCTGGCTGTACGCCACGTCCAGCGACTCGACGGGCAGGGCGAGGGTGCGCCACCCGTCCGGGCCGGCGGGAGCGGCCTCGGCGAGGGCCGCGGCGGCGGCCGCCCGGTCGCCGGTGTACGCGAGCTGCCGGGCCCCGCTCTCGGAGACCCGCACGGTCACCTCGGTGCGCAGGAGGGACCGGGCGAACGCGGTGGCCCGCTCCTCCCAGAACGCGGGCAGGTCGAAGCCCTCGTCCCGCTCGAAGCGCTCGTCGGCCGGCTCCACCGAGGTGAACCGGTCGATCCGGTAGACCCGGAAGTCGTCCCCCACCCGGGCGCAGAGGTACCAGACCCCGGCCTTGAGGACGAGGCCGTACGGAGCGAGCTCCCGCGCCACCTCCGTACGTTCCCGGTCGGCGGCCCGGCCGCCGCCCCTGCGGTAGCGGACCCGCAGCAGGCGGTCGTCCCAGACGGCGTCGGCGACGGCGGGCAGCAGCTTTGGGGGCTGTGGCTCGTGGTACCAGGACGGGGCGTCCAGGTGGAAGCGCTGGGCGGCGGAGGCCGAGGCGTCACGCAGGGAGGGCAGCAGCGCGGCCGACACCTTGAGCCGGGCGGCGGACGCGGCGTCCTCCAGCCCCATCTCGCGGAGCGCGGAGGGCAGCCCGGAGAGGAACAGCGCCTCCGCCTCGTCCCGGGCCAGACCGGTCAGCCGGGTGCGGTAGCCGCCGACGAGCCGGTAGCCGCCCGCCCGGCCGCGCTCGGCGTACACCGGGACGCCCGCCTCGGAGAGCGCCTGCGCGTCGCGGGTGACCGTACGCTCCGACACCTCCAGCTCGACCGCCAGCTCGGCGGCGGTCATGGCGGGGCGGGACTGCAGGAGCAGCACCATCTTGATCAGCCGGGCAGCACGCATGCGCCCATTGTGGCGGCAGCGAAATGGCACGGCCGCCCTGCCGGGGCCTCCGGACGCCCGCGCCGAACCCCCGCCCACCGTCCGCGTACCTCACGCCGAACCCCCGTCCGCGTGCCTCACGCCGAAACCGTGCCGGGGCGCCGCGTGCGCATGCCGAACCGCGTCCGCCGTCCGCGTGCCCCACCCCGGAACCCCGCCGCCGGGGCGCCGCGTGCCTCACGCCGAAACCCCCGGCCGCCGGGGCGGGCGCGTGGTCGGAC